>JBAZPL010000009.1:0-25215 GCA_041648155.1 Candidatus Krumholzibacteriia bacterium | reverse complement strand
ATTCATCGTCGTTCACGACCGGATCTTCCTCGTGCTCCTTCTCGTGGGCTGCGAACAGCTCCGACCGATCGTAACGCGCGCCGATCTCCCAGTATTTATCCGGCGTGAACGCGAGGAGCGAATAGAAACCGAACGGTGAACCGCTGTCCTTCGTATCGGCCAGAAAGAGCTCCGACGCCCATCGCAGGCGATGGTAGCTCAGCGGACGCCGGTAGGTGAGCGTGAGATCGCAGCCGTGAAGAACCGTCCGGCTTCCGTCGTCCCACGCGGCGCTGTATCCGGCGCCGATGTTCGACATTTGGTCGACCGGGAAATCGAGGTTCGCCCGGGCGCTGTAGACCGTTCCCTGCCAGGCGATGGAGGCATGCTCGTGGTGCGTCTCCTCCGATTCCGTTTCCTCGCCGGCGTGGCCGGCGACGGTCTCTCCCGACCAGACGCCGGCGGCGAGCTTGCAGTAGACGCCCCACGGATTCGGGAGGAGCCAGTCGAGGTTGACGCCGTCGTCGAACCATGCATGTTCGCCGAATATCGTGGTGAGGGGAAGTGGGGTCGTGGCGAACATCCAATGGTGGGGGTGAACGGCGTTGAGACGTCCGAACGGGATGAGCCTTCTTCCCGCCTGTGCCTGAAGACCGAACGGCAGATCGAGAAACGAGACGACCGCCTCTTCGGGATGCACGTGCCACTCGGTCCCTTCGGGGTGCATCGCCACGATGAAATCGCCCCGGATGCCGGGGTAGAGATAGCTCTGGAACGCGATTTCCGTTTCTTTGATAAAGAGCTTGTTTCTCTCCGTCTCGCGTGTGTCGTCGGTGAAGAACACCATCGAGTTAACGACGACGCTCAGGTCGGGATTCATGATGCCTCCCGCCGATCCGACGGGCGCGGATCGATGCGCCGTTCCTTGCTCTTCCGCGATCGCGGGGACGGCCGCGAGCAGGACGAGAAACGAGAGTGCTTGAATGCGGTTCATATCGAAGCGCTCCTTCTCGGTGAATGAACGTATGATTATCGAACGGATTCGATGGGGGCGAACCGCCGGAGCGGCCCGCTTCGTTACGCGAGAAGGAACGGGGGAGCGCGCTTGCTGTTCTCGCGCGGGACGAGCACCGGAGCGCAGACCGCTCTCCGGGGCCGGATCGTGCGCGTGACCGCCGCGCAGGCGGAAAAAACGAAAACGGCCGTGAGCGCGATCGCCGTGAGGAACAGGAGGCACGCTACGCAATCGCGGTGAAGGTCGCCGTCGAATTCATGATCGTGCACGGAGGGAAACGCGGAGAAGATGACAAGAAACGAGAACGAGACGATCGATAGTGTGATTACTCTCTTTATCCACGCGGGGGCGGTCATGGCGCTGCGGTCGTTCTCCATCTGTGTTGATGATCCATCGGTCACCATTCGACTATAATCGATTGGAGCTCGATTGTACAGCCCTTTGTCGTTTCCCGCCTAGTGCGCGGCGGCGCTGTCGGCCCCCTGAACGATCGCGATCCCTTTCGCCGAGTACCACGGGTGGAGATCAACCCTGAGCCGCCCGGCCCGTACCGCGGGATCGGTGTCGCAGAGCGCCTTCGCCTTTTCGAGCGACGAGACGCGGAAAACGAACATCCCTATGGAAACAGCCGCACAAACGCCGCGTGGAAAAAGCTTCTCCCGGACAGCCCCGTGCAGGTCGGCGCGTCGAGCGTGAAGGTCGGCCCCGGCATCGGCCTTCCCGACTGCACGGTGCTCGATCCGCGCGTCCTCACGGAAGGGGACGCCGGCGTTCTCATGACCGGTTTCTTCGGTCTTGACTGGAGCGTCGAATCAAGCGAATTTGTTGGATATTGAACGGAACGGCACTCAACCCGGAAGGCGATATATGAACAAACGCGGGCCGACGACTCCGCTCTACTGCGCGCTTCTCGCAATCCTCGCGGTCGCGTCGCTTTCGTTCTCCGCGCAGTGCCGCACGTGGCGCGTCACGATCGACGGCGACGGCGATGCGCCGACGATACAGGCGGCCATCGACTCGGCCGCGGAGGGGGACGAGGTCCTCGTCGGTCCCGGCACGTATACCTGGACCAACCAGGGGAGCGGCGCCGAGGCTGGTTTCATCCGCTTCCTCGGCGGACAGGAGGGGATTACGCTCCGGAGCGAGCTCGGCCCCGAGAACACGATCCTCGACGCCGAATACCACAGCCGGGTTATTTACGTCCACGCCTATAACCGGATCACCGTCGACGGGTTCACGATCATGCACGGCGTCGCCCCGAGCTTCGGCGATTTCGTCGGAGGGGGATTCTTCACGCACATCGCCCGCGAGGTCGTCCGCAACTGCATCTTCGTCGAGAACAAGGCGAATTACGGCGGGGGCATCTCCTGCGTCGTCAACGACGGATTCATCCGCGTGGAAGGCTGCACGTTCGTCGACAACGAAGCGGTCATCGGCGGGGGAGCGCTTCTTCTCGCGAACGGTTCCGGGACATGCTACGTCAGCGACTGCCTCATCCGGAACAACAAGGCGGGCAGCAGGGGCGGCGGGATCTATCAGAGCGACTGCAACTCGGTCATCGAGCGCTGCGTCATATCGGGGAATGAGGCCGGAAGCGAGGGGAGCGGTTTCTGCGAGTCCGCGGGGAAAACGGCCGTGATATCGGCGTGCACGTTCAGCCGAAACGGCGCCGCAAACTCCGTCGTGTACGCCAAGGGAGGCTCCGTCCTTTCGCTCGAGAGGCTCATCGTGGCCTTCAACGTGTCGAATGCGCTCGGCGCCGACGCGACGTCGACCGTCTCGGTCGCCTGCTGTGACATTTTCGGGAATCTCGGAGGGGACGCCATTCCTGCCGGCTTCATCAAGAAAGGCACCAACCTGTCCGTCGATCCTCTCTTCTGCGGCGCCGCCGGATCGGAGAATTATTACCTGCGGAGCGATTCCCCGTGCCTCCCCGAGAATCAGGATTTCGACGAAATCTGTCTACCCATGGGCGCCTGCCCCGTCGCGTGCGGCGCGGTTTCCGTCGAGAGAACCACGTGGGGAAGTATCAAGAGTATTTTCCGCTAAAGCGCAGGACGGGGAGCGCGCGTCGGCTTGCCGATCCTCACATCGCGCCGGGGGCGTCGTCGCGCGCGGTCGCGCGGATGCGCCGGGACCACGCTTGCGCGTCGTCGAGCAGGATGTAGATCGTCGGGAGCAGCAGCAGCGTGACGATCGTCGAGAAGGTGAGACCGCCGACGATCGCGCGCGCCATGGGGAAGTAGGGAGGGCCGCCGGTCCCGCCGATCGACGTCTTGAGGACGGCGAGCGGGACGAGGTTCAGCACCGTCGTCGCGGCGGTCATGAGGATCGGGCGCATCCTGTCTCTTCCGGCCTGGAGGATCGCCGTCTCGCGCGGGAGCCCCGAGGCCCTGAGCTGGTTGATGTGGTCGACGAGCACGATGCCGTTGTTCACGACCACCCCGATGAGAATGAGGATTCCGATCATTCCCATGATCGACATCGTCGTCCTCGTCATGAGGAAGAACCAGAAAACGCCGACCACAGAAAAGAGGATCTGGCTCCAGATGGCCGCGGGGAAGAGGAGCGATTCGAAGAGGGCGGCCATCACGAAATAGATGAGCGCGAGCGCGAGCAGCATATTGACGAGCATCGTGTTGAACATTTTCTTGTCCTCGGTGAAGCTCTCGCCGAAGTTCCATGAATAGCCGGGCGGGAAAGCGTAATTCGCGAGCGCGTTCGATATCCTCTTTTTCGCCTCTCCCATCGTGATACCGTCGAGGTTGGCCGATACGCCCATGGCGCTCGTCCGATTTTCCCGGTGAATGTTCCGCGGGCCCGGTCGAACGAAGAAGTCCGCGACCGAGGCGAGCTTGACGGAATTATCGCCGCGCCCGATGAGCGGCACGTTCTCCAGTTGGTCGATCGTCTGACGATCCCGGTCCTGGAACTCGAGGCGCATGTCGATCTCCCCCTCGTCGGTCCGGAACCGGCGCAGGTTGATGCCGCGCATGGCGGCCGAGACGACCTGCGCGATCTCCTCCGTCGAGAAGCCCTGCTGGCGCGCCCGATCCCGGTCGACGACGACCTGCACCTCTTTCCTCCCGACCTCCGCTTCGGACCGGACGTCCTTGAAGCCGGGAACCCGCGACATCGTCCAGGCGACGTCCTTCGCGATTTCGATGAGATCGGCGCTCGATTTGCCGATGAGCTGGATGCGGACCGGCGTTCCCTGGCCCCCCTGGTTCCGGAAATCGAACGAAGGACTGGCGATGGCGAGCTTCGGGAGGTCCTTGCGGATCGCATTTTCGACTTCCTTCATCGATTTCTTCGCCCCTCGCCCCTTGACGAGATTGATCGTCGAAGTCGCGAAATCCGCCTGGTAGTACGTGTACACCGATTCGATCTCGAAATCGCTCTTGCGGGCGAAGAGATAGTTCTCGTAGATGTCGACCGTTTCCTCGATCTTGTCGAGCGTGTATGCGCCGTTGATGTTATAGAAGAGCCGGAGTCGCCGGTCTTCCTGCTCGCCGAACATGTCCATCTTGACGAACTTGATCGGCACGGCGACCGAGAGCAAGAGGCCGACGATGATGAGCACGCTCGCCCGGCGGTGGATGAGCGTCCAGGCGAGGGCGCGGCCGTACCGGATCTGGAGCCGATCGATCGAGGTTTCCTCCTTTCGCTCGGGAGGCTTGATACGCGCCACGAGCATCGGCACGAGCGTCAGCGAGATGAGGAGCGAGACGCCGAGCGCGATGCAGATCGTGATTGAAATATGCTTCAGGTAAATGGCGATCTGGTCCCGCGGGCTCACGATGTTCGGGAGAAACACGATGCAGGTCGTGATGGTGCCGGCCGTGACGGCGAGCGCGACTTCGCGCACGCCGAGCTGGATTACTCCCTTACCCGAAGGATCGAGAAGTTGATGGCGCTGGATGCTCTCCGTGACGACGACCGCGTTGTCGACGAGCATGCCGATCGCGAGCATGAGCCCAAGCATGGAGAGGATGTTGAGCGAGACGCCGAGGAAATACATGAAGATGAGCGTGACGAGGACCGAGAGCGGCGCCGCGAGAGCGATCATGAGGGTCGTCGTTACGCGCCGCATGAAGAAATAGAGGACGATGACGGCGAGGCAGCCGCCGATCAACCCCGACTTGAGGATCTCCCGGAGCGAGCTCGTCACTCCCTCGGCCTGGTTGTCCATGTACATTATGTTGATGCCGGCCATTTCGGGGAGCTTCTTGATCTCCTCGACCTCGGCGAGAATGTTTTTCGTCACCTCGACGAGGTTCGCGCCCGCTTCTTTGAAGACGTCGATGCCGATCGCGTAGCGGCGGTTCAGGTGACGGCCGTATTCGAGCTTCGGGTGCTCGTAGAAGATCGTCGCGACGTCCTTGAGGCGAAGCCCGTTCGGGCCGACCGCGACCTCGCCGATGTCCTCGATGCTCCCGAATTCCCCGATGGGGCGCACGACGAAGCGCCGCCCCTCATCGGTTATCTTGCCCGCCGTGACGAGGAAGTTGCTTTGGCGGAGCGTTTCGACGATGCGCGCGATATCGACGCGGTGCGCGATGATCCGGTCGGCGAGGAGCTGGATGCGGATCTCCTTCCGCGAAATGCCGTAGAGATCGACCCGGGATACCCCGTCGATGCGCTCGATGCGGCGTTTCACGTTGCGGTTCAGCATATCGTAGGCGTTCGAGAGGTCCCGGTCGCTCGAGATGCGCAGTATCAGCATCTGCATGTCGGACGTGGAGAATTTTCTGACGTAGAATCGCCGGAAATCATCCGGGAAGAGACGGCGGATGCCGTCGAGCTTCTCCTTCGCCTCGAGCGCCTTGACGTTCGCGTCGGTGCCCCAGTCGAACTCGATCTGGATGTTGGCGCCGTTCTCCCCCGAGTCGGAGACCATGCGTTTGATCCCGCTGATCGTGGCGAGCGCCTCTTCGGCCGGTTTCGTGATCTGGCGCTCGATCTCCTCGGGGGTCGAGTTGGGGTAGGGGAGCTCGATGCCGATGAACGGAGCATCGAGGGAGGGGAAAAACTCGAGCGGCAGGAGCCTCGAGGCCACGACGCCGAGCACGACGCAGCAGGCGAGAATCATGAGCATCGTCACGGGACGCCTGATTGCGGTTTCGGTGATATTCATGCGATCGTTTCCGGCCCCGGCCGTTTCCCGACGGCCGCTGGCGCTATTCCTTCCTGTCGAGCACCGAGTAGACGACCGGGATGACGACGAGCGTGAGGAGCGTCGAAACGCTCAGCCCCCCGATCACGGTGATCGCCATCGGGGATCGGATCTCGGCTCCTTCTCCGATGCCGAGGGCGAGCGGAATGAGCCCGAGCACGGTCGTGAGCGTCGTCATGAGAATCGGTCTGAGGCGCGAGCGTCCCCCCGCGACGATGGCTTCCGTCTTCTTCATCCCGCGCTCGCGGAGCTGGTTCACGAAATCGATGAGAATGATCGCGTTGTTGACGACGATTCCCGCAAGCAGGATGAGACCGATGAAAACGACGACGCTGATCGTCGAGCCGGTGACGAGAAGCGCGAGCACCGCGCCGATGAGCGCGAGCGGAATCGTGAAGAGAATCACGAACGGATGCAGGAACGACTCGAACTGTGACGCCATGACGAGGTAGACGAGGAATATGGCGAGAATGAGCGCCAGCATGAGCGAGCGGAACGACGCCGTCATCTCGCGGTTCTGCCCCGCGAGGCGGGCGACCACGCCGGACGGCATCGCGATGCCTCCGATGATCGCGTTGATCTCGTCGGCCGCGCCGCCGAGGTCGCCGTAGCCGAGATTGGCCGTGACGAGCGCCACGCGTTCCTGGTCGGTTCTCCTGATCTCGCCGGGGCCCGTGTCGATGACGATGTCGGCGACGGCGTCGAGCGTCACCGGATGCGGGCTTTCCGGATTGATGATGAGCTTGCGGATTTTCTCCACCGAGTTGCGGTCGCCCTCGCTCGCACGGACGAGGACGTCGATCTTGCGGTCATGCGAGGAGTAGCGGGTGGCCACGGCGCCGCGCACCTGGTCGACGACGCGCTGCGCGATCTGATATACGGGGAATCCGAGCGCCGCCGCGCGCTCGCGATCGAAGCGTATCTGTATTTCGGGGTGGCCGCTCCGCATCGTCGATTTCACATCGGCGAAGCGCGGCGATGTTTCGAGACGGCCGGCGATCTCGTTCGAGATGCGCCGGAGCTCGCCGAGGTCAAATCCGACGACCTCGATCTCGACCGGCGTCTTGAAGGTGAAGAGCGTGGGCCGCGCGAACTTGTACTGCACGTCGGGCAGTCCCTGCATGTGCTCGCGAAGCGCGCCCATCGCGCGCTCCTCGTCCTCGCGGCCGGAGCCGCGGTCGAGCATGACGCTCAGCTCGCCCCAGTTCTCGCCCCCCTGTTCCGGGTTCGCGTCCATGCGGTTTCCGGTGCCGGCGACCGAATACATTGTGGTGATTTTCGGAGCGTCGGGCGAAGCGCTCATCACCTTCACGATGTTCGCGTCGGTCACCTCGAGCGGTGTGCCCGGCGGCAGGCGAAATTCGACCTTGAACTCTCCCTGCGAAAGCTGCGGAATGAGCTCTACGCCGAGCATCGGAATGACCGCGACCGAAGCGGCGAACAGCCCGAGCGCGATCGCGAGGACCCGCGCCTTGTGAGCGAGGGCCCAGACGATAAGCCGCTCATACCGGTCTTCGACGCGGTCGTACGCCCTCTGGAATCCCCGAAGGGCCGGCTCGAGCGCTTTCCGAATCCCGCGTCCGGCGCCGCCGCCGATTTTGTTCCAGAGTCTCGTCCAGAATACGGGGATCGTGGTGAAGAGGATCTCTCCCGCGCGCCGGGCGAATCTTCCGCCTCTTCCGGCCGGCGCCGCCGGAGCCGGTTTCGGCGCGGTCTCCGCGGCGAAGGATCGCTGAAGGGAAGCGAGCATCGGAATGAGGGTGAGGGCGACGGCGAGAGAGGCGAGGAGCGAAAAGGTGACCGTGAGCGCCTGATCCCTGAAGAGCTGCCCCGAGATCCCCTTGACGAACACGAGCGGCAGGAAAACGGCGACGGTCGTGAGTGTCGATGCGGTTACGGCGCGAGAGACCTCGCCGGCGCCGTCCCGCACCGCGGTCACCGCGTCCTTTCCCTGCCGGCGGTGCCGGGCGATGTTTTCCAACACGACGATCGAGTTGTCGACGAGCATTCCGATTCCGAGCGCGATGCCGCCGAGCGACATGATGTTGAGGGTGAGGTTCGCGCCGAACATCATGTTGAACGTCGCGATGACGGAGACGGGAATCGAGAAGGAAATAATGACCGTCGCCCAGAAATTCTGCAGGAAGAAATAGAGGATGATGATGGCGAGAATGCCGCCGATAACGGCGTTCGATATGACCTCGTTCACCGCCTGCGTGATGAACGTCGACTGGTCGGAGACCTTGACGAGGTCGGTGTCCGGAGGGAGGATCTCACGCACGCGCTTGAGCTTCTTCGCGATTTCCCGGGCGACCGCGACGGTATTGGCGTCCCCTTCCTTGTAGATGGCGATCTCGACCGCCTCGCGTCCGTTCAAGCGGGTGATCGCGTCGCGCTCCTTGAAACCGTGCCGCACCGTCGCGATGTCGCGCAGGTAGACGGGTTTCCCGTCCTTCGTCGCGACGATGATGTCGTCGATCTCGTCGATCGACTGGAACTGGTTCAAGGTGCGGACGAGGTACTGCTGCGTGCCCTCCTCGAGCCGACCGCCCGACAGGTTCACGTTTTCGGCGCCGATCTGCCGCGAAAGCTGCTCGATCGGCACGTTGATCTGGGCGAGACGCCCCTGGTCGATGAGGACCTGGATCTCGTCTTCGAGGCCCCCGCTTATCTTTATCGCCGCGACACCGAGCGCCGCTTCGAGTTCCTTCTTGATCTCCTCCTCGGCGAATCGCCGGAGAGATTTGAGCTCGTCTTCGTTGAAGGCGAGCGAGTCGCCCGCCGCGCCGGTTTTCGGAGCGCCGGTCTTCGCCGCGGTCCCCGCGGCCGCCTTTCGGTAGAACCCGAATCGCATGATTGGATCGAGGGATGGATCGAAGCGTAGGATCGTGGGCCGCTGGATCTCGAGCGGGAGCTCGATCGCGTCGAGTTTTTCCCGCACGTCGAGCCCCGCGTAATCCATATTCGTTCCCCAGCCGAATTCGAGCACGACGTCCGATTGCCCCGATCGCGAAATGGAGCTCACGCGGCTCACGTTCTTGACGACGCCGAGCGCCTCCTCGATCGGCTTCGAGAGGAGATTCTCTATCTCGGCGGGCGCCGCGCCGGTGTACTCGGTGCGGATCGTGAGCGTCGGGTAGCTGAGCTCGGGGAGCAGGTTGATCTTGAGGCGGAAAAACGAGACGAAGCCGAAAAGAATGACGGCCAGGGTGAACATCGCGACCGTTACGCGCCGCTTCGTTGAGAATTCTATGATATTCATCGGCGACTGCTTCCGGTTAATGCCGTCATCGCTTGACGATCTGAACTTTGGCGCTGTCCTTGAGGCTCGCCTTACCCGTCGTCACGATCGTGTCGCCCAGTTTCAGGCCGGTGAGAACCTCGATCGCGGTCGTGTTCACGTAGCCGGTTGTGACGATCTGGCGGTACGCGATGCTGTCGCGCACGACGAAGACCGCGTTCTCCCGGTCCTCGGATATGATCGCGTCTTTCGGCGCCGTGAGCACGTTTTCGTGGACGTCGTAGATGATGTTGATCCGGGCGAACATCCCGGGCTTGAGGCGCCTCGACGGATCGCGCACCTCGACGGTCACCTTGACCGTTCCGGTTGCGGGATCGATCACGGGGCTGATGCGTTCGATATGTCCGGCGAAGGGCTCGGTCGAGCTCGCATCGACCGTGAGCTGCGCGGCGAGTCCGGTGCGGAGCTTGCCGAGCTGCCGTTCGGGCACGTGCAGGACGGCGATGAACGGGTCGAGCCCGGCGACGCGGAACACCGCCTGGTTCGGAAGCACCATGTTTCCGATCTTGATGAGCCGCTCCGCGACGACCCCGCCGATCGGCGTGCGGATCGTCGCGTATCTGAACTCCAACTCGGCGAGGTCATAGTTCGCCTTCTGGCTCTCGTAGTCATACTTGCTCTGCTGGAACACCTCCGTGCTGATGAGGCTCTGTCTGTGCAGGTCGACGTTCCGCTCGTAGCTGGTTTTGAGCTTTTCGAGGGCGGTCTTTGCCTGGGCGAGCTGCACGGCGATCCTCTCGTCATCGAGCTTGGCGAGGACGTCCCCTTCCTTCACGTATTGCCCCTCCTCGACCATGATCTCCTTGACGACGCCTCCGACCTTGGCGACGACGCCGGTCTCTTCCTCAGCGCCTATCGTGGCGGTCCCCGTGAAGTAAGCCGCTATGGTGCCTTTCGTTACGGCCGCCACCTCCACCGGCACGACGAGCTTGTCGTTCTTTTTCCCGTTCGCTTTCGATTTTCCAAATTTGCCGCAGCCCAGGGCTCCGGCGGTAACGGCCAGCGTCGCGAAAACAATCAGCAGCAGATATCTTCGTCTCATGAACGATCCCCCTCAGGAAAAACGACTATTACTTATACGCGTCGACTAATATTAAGTTGCGATTAGCGCCGATTTTTTGACATTCGCGAGGCCGATTTTGTTTCAGGATTGTAATATGCAGGGAATTTCATGAATGGAAAACAGTTGTTTTGCGGGCGTTTTGTGATAGAATAATAAATCTTGCGATGTTTGTGCGATCTCACCGAAGGAGGGTCAGCATGGCTTTCGACGGTCTTCCGAAAAAAGGATTCGCGTTCCTCGTTCTGCTCCTCTGTCTCGCCCAGCCGCTCTCGGCGCAGATCGAGGACCAGCTTTCGGCGTATACGGGAGCGAACGCCACGGGATACCTGCAGCCGTTCTCCAGCGCGTTCGGCGCCGATCTCAACAGCGGCATATTCCGCGCCGCGTCGATTCCGAAGATGCACCCGAAGATACGGCTTGAGTTCCAGGTCATGAGCGTCATTTTCGGCGACGACGATAAGACTTTCCGCGCGGTCACGGAACGCGGGTTCACTCCGAAAACCTACGCAAACGCGCCGACCGTCGTCGGCTCAGGAACGGCGCTCATCGTGGAGGGCGACGGTGGAACGGCGTTCGCGTTCCCCGGCGGCTTCGATCTTCACTCCTTCGCGCTCGCCGCTCCACAGCTCCGGGCGGGCGGCCTGTTCGGCACCGAAGTGATCTTCAGGTACTTCGCGCTCGACGTGGGAGGGTCGGGGGATTCGGAGAGCTCCGATTCCGGCCTCGGCAAAATCAGCCTCTTCGGTATCGGTTTGAAGCACAGCGTGTCCCAGTACCTGCCTCCGGGAATCCCGGTGGATCTCTCCGCGGGCTTCTTCTGGCAGTCGTTCTCGCTCGGCGAGAACAAGAACGGGGACAAGCTCATCTCCTCCCACGCCTTCTCGATCGGCGTGCAGGCGAGCAAGAAGATGGCGATGTTCTTCGAGCCGTACACGGGGGTCTCGTACGATACAAATTCGATGAACGTCTCTTACGAGAGCGAGGCGACCGGGTCGACCACGTCGATCGATATCGATTTCGAGAAGGAAAGCTCGCTGCACCTGACGCTCGGGCTCGGCATCGAGCTTCCGGTCGTCAAGGGGTTCGCCGAATACAATATCGCGGGCATGAACAGCTTCGCATTCGGTCTCAGCTTCGGCATCTGACAGAGGCTTCATTAGACAGGAGCGTGAGGTATATGAAAGCAGCAATGAAAAAAACGGGTCTTCTTCTCTTCCTGGTCGGGCTTATCCAGGTCGCGGGCGGCTGTATCATGGAAGAGCGGGTCATCGAGCTCGTGGTGAACGAAACAACATGCGTGGACTTTCAGGAGAATCATGCCACGGTATCGTTCGTCAATCCGGTAACAATCAATTACGCGAACGAGATCCAGAAGATACTCGATGATAATGGCGTGGCCCGCGAGGATATCCTGAGTGCCAGGCTCGTGAGCGCATCCTACGGCGTCACCCATTTTCCGGAGCATGTCGACTGGAACATCACCGGGTCGATCACTGTCGAGCGGGTAGGGAGCGGGGACGGTCCGAAAACACTCTGGGATTATAACGACGTTTCGGTCTCGGCCGCGCTCGGGAAGAAGAAATCGATGGTCCTGATCCCGGACGGCGTCGGAGTCCTCAACAAGGCGCTCGCGGATTTTATCGCCGGCGAGATTCCGGAACTCACATTCACGGTCGACAACACCGGCGTGACGCCGTCTCCGAGCGTGGGCGATCCGATCGTGTTCGAGTGGAAAGCCTGCATCGTTGTGGATATCGTGGCGAAGACGGATATCGAGGTGCCGGATCCGTTCTGATCGCGCGAGCAGTGTCGTCGGGCTCGTTTCAGCGCCGCGCGCTACAGTCTTAGCTCGAGGGCGAGGCTGGTGCGGGAGCCCGTGAAGTCGGGGCGAAGGCTCAGCCTCTCGCCCCCGGCGCGGTGAATCCGAGGAATGAAATATCCGGCGGCGTATCCGGCGACGGCGCCGGCGACGATATCGGTCGGAAAATGCTCCCCCGATTCGTAGCGCATGGCGCCGACGGCCGCGGCCGCGAGAAGCGATCCCGCCCAGAGATATCGTCCCGCCGCCGAACCGGGATGATAATCCCCATAGATCGTGGACACGAACACGGCCGATGCGAAGGCCACGGACGTATGCCGCGAGAAAAAGGCCTTTCTCGCGTCGCTCGTCGTTTTTTTATCAATCGGGGCGTCCGGCTGATACCCGCGGCGCCGATGGCCGCCACGGCGCTTATGCCGGCGATCCGGCCGTCCTTCGGCCGGCCGCGCAAAAGAAAAAATAGAGCTTCTTTATGATTGAACATGCGATATAATCCCGCGGCAGAAAAGGGGAAGTGCTCATGAGCGGGTTTCTCACAAAAGCGGCGTGTCTCGTGGTCGTCATCATCGGCGCCCGAGCGATGGGATCGTTCCTGAGCGTTATTCTGCTCGCGATTCTCCTCGCATACAGCTTGAGCCCCGTGCCGATCTGGCTCATTCGAAAGCGCGTGCCGGGAAAAGCGGCCATTCTGATCACCGTCCTGCTCGCGATCGCGGTCGGGGCGGGGGCGCTCATGCTCGCCGGGGTTTCCATCGTGCAGCTGAGCGAGCGTCTTCCGGTTTATGAAGAGAACTGGGTCGCGCTGAAAGAGAGCGTGTCCGGTTTCCTCGCCGGCTACGGCGTGGAGACCAAGGATGTTTTCTCGCTGGAGTTCATCGGTCCCGAGAAGCTGATAGGCTGGGCGAAAGCGCTTCTCCTGCAGAGCGGCCAGACCGCCGGGCAGCTCTTTCTGCTTCTCTTTCTCGTCATCCTCGCCCTGATCGAAATCGTCGAGATTCATATGAGGAAGATACGGGGACAGCTCCCGATCGATTCCTTCATCGGCAAGTTCAACGTGCACAGTGAAGACATCATGGCGTACGTTTCGATAACGGGACTCACGGGTCTCCTGAGCGCCGTATTGTTCTACGTCGTGCTGCTCATTCTGGGCGTGGATTCCGCCGCGACATGGGCGGCGCTTTCGTTCCTGCTGAATTTCATTCCCACCTTCGGCGCGATCTTCACCGTCGTGCCGCCCGCGCTCCTCGCCTTGCTTGCATCCGGATGGATCAAGGCCGCGGGAGTGATCGTCGCTTTCACGGTCGTCAATCTCGTCGTCGACAACGTGATCAAGCCGAGATTCATGAAGGACAAGCTCAACGTCTCGCCGCTCCTGGTTCTCGTTTCGCTGCTCTTCTGGACCTGGGTGCTCGGCCCCCTGGGCGCGATCCTCGCCGTGCCGCTCACGATCACCATCAGGCGCGTGTATGACCGAACGGCGACTGGTGCCGGTCCGTCCCGGCGGCCACTATGACGGAGAAAGCGAAAACAATACGCCTCGAGCTCGATGACGGCACCGTCGCGGAAGGGCTGTCCTTCGGCGCGGCGCGTTCCGTTTCGGGGGAGGTCGTCTTCAACACGGGGATGGTCGGCTACCCCGAATCCCTCACCGATCCTTCCTACCGGGGGCAGATCCTCGTCCTCACGTATCCTCTCGTCGGAAACTACGGCGTACCCCCCGCGGGGCGGGAGCACGGCATTCTCAAGCATTTCGAATCGGAGCGGATCCAGATCGCGGGCCTCGTCGTTTCCGAATACTGCGAGCGCTACAGCCACTGGAACGCCGTGAAGAGTCTCGGCGAGTGGCTCGGCGAGAACGGTGTTCCCGCGATCCAGGGAGTCGATACGAGAGCGCTCACGAAGAGAATCAGGCAGCAGGGAACGATGCTCGGGAGGCTCGTGTGCGAGGACGAAGTTCCCTTCGAGGATCCGAACGCGCGCAATCTCGTGGCCGAGGTGAGCGTAAAGGGGCCGATCGTCTACGGAAGCGGGGCGCCGAAGGTGCTCGCGGTCGACTGCGGCATGAAGAACAACATCATCAGGTGCCTTCTCGATCGCGGCGTGTCGGTGATACGCGTGCCCTGGGACTTCGATTTCAACGGCGGCGGGGACGATCGTGGCGGGTACGACTATGACGGACTTTTCATCTCGAACGGGCCGGGCGATCCGAAGATGTGCGCGGAGACGATCGCGCATCTGAAGGAGGCGCTCGCGCGGGAGAGGAAGATCTTCGGCATCTGCCTCGGGAACCAGCTCCTCGCGCTCGCCGCCGGCGCCGACACATACAAGCTCAAGTACGGCCATCGCTCGCAGAATCAGCCGTGCGCCGAGGTCGGAACGCGGCGCTGTTACATCACCTCGCAGAACCACGGGTTCGCCGTCGATACGTCGACACTACCCGAAGAATGGGAGCCCTGGTTCGAGAACGCCAACGACGGGACGAACGAGGGGATCAGACACGCGAGGCTCCCGTTCATGTCGGTGCAGTTTCATCCCGAAGCGAGCGGCGGCCCGGCCGATACGCAATACCTGTTTGACATCTTCGTCGAGAGCCTGAAGAATGGAAAATAGAACGAAAAAAGTGCTCTTGCTCGGAAGCGGCGCCCTCAAGATCGGCCAGGCGGGGGAGTTCGACTATTCCGGCAGCCAGGCGATAAAGGCCGCGAAAGAGGAAGGGATCGAGGTCATTCTCATCAATCCCAACATCGCCACGATCCAGACGAGCGAGGGAATGGCGGACAAGGTCTATTTCCTGCCCGTGGAACCCTATTTCGTGGAACAGGTGATCAAGAAAGAGAAGCCCGACGGGATCCTCCTTTCCTTCGGAGGGCAGACGGCGCTCAACTGCGGCGTCGCGCTCGCCATAGCAGGTGTCTTCGAGCGCCACGGCGTGAAGGTGCTCGGGACTCCCGTCGAGGCGATCGTCCAGACGGAGGACCGCAAGCTCTTTGTCGAGAAGCTCGCGGAGATAGGGGTGTTCACGCCCCGGAGCAAGGCAGTCGCCTCGGTGGAGGCGGGCCTCGGCGCCGCGAAGAGCGTCGGCTACCCCGTCATGATCCGGGCCGCCTACGCGCTCGGGGGGAAGGGAAGCGGGGTGGCGGCGGACGAAGCGGCGCTCAAGCCCATGCTCGAGAGGGCGCTCTCCTCCTCGGGCCAGGTGCTCGTCGAGGAATGCCTCAAGGGGTGGAAAGAGATCGAGTACGAGGTCATGCGCGACTCCTTCAACAACTGCATCGCGATCTGCAACATGGAGAATCTCGACCCGATGGGGATTCATACGGGGGAGAGCATCGTGGTTGCCCCGTCGCAAACGCTCACGAACGCGGAATACTTCAAGCTGCGCGAGATCGCGATCAAGGTCATCCGCCATCTCGGCATCGTCGGGGAATGCAACATCCAGTACGCCTTCGATCCGCGGAGCGAGGACTACCGCGTGATCGAGGTCAACGCTCGTCTCTCGCGTTCGTCCGCGCTCGCATCGAAGGCGACGGGTTACCCGATCGCCTTCGTCGCGGCCAGGCTCGCCTTCGGGGCCGCGCTCCCTGATCTGAGAAACTCGGTCACGCAGTCGACCACCGCGTGCTTCGAGCCTGCGCTCGACTACATCGTATTGAAATTCCCGCGGTGGGATCTCAACAAGTTCAAGGTGGTCTCCCGCGTCATCGGCTCGGAGATGAAGTCGGTCGGCGAGGTCATGGCGATCGGACGGACCTTCGAGGAGGCGCTCCAGAAGGCGATACGGATGCTCCACGTCGGCATGTACGGTCTCGTCGGAAACGGGCTGCGCTTCGAGGACGTCGAGGAAGCGATCGCGAATCCGACCGACATGAGGATATTCGCCGTCGCCGAGGCGCTGCGCGCGGGAATCTCCCCCGAGAGAATCAACGAGCTCTCCGGCATCGACAAATGGTTCCTCTACAAGATCCGGAATATCGTCGAGACGGAGGAGGAGCTGAAAGCGGAACCCTTCTCGGACGAGCTCCTCGCGAAGGCGAAGCGAACGGGATTCTCCGATTACCAGATCGGAAGGATCGTCGGCAAATCCGAGCTCGACGTGAGGAAGCTCCGCAAACGCTGGGGCATCAGGCCGTACGTGAAGCAGATCGACACGCTCGCGGCCGAATACCCCGCGCGCACGAACTATCTCTATCTCACGTACAGCGCCTCCGAGCACGACGTCGATTACGGGAAGATGCCCGGCGGAAACGCGGTGATCGTCCTCGGGAGCGGCGCCTATCGCATCGGCTCGTCCGTCGAGTTCGACTGGTGCTGCGTGAACGCGGCGAAGACCGCGAAGGCGCTCGGATACTCGACGGTCATGGTCAATTACAACCCCGAAACGGTCTCGACCGACTACGACGAATGCGACCGGCTCTACTTCGACGAGCTGAGCTTCGAGCGGGTGCTCGACATCTACGAGCTCGAGGAGCCGCTCGGGCTCGTACTCTCGATGGGCGGGCAGATCCCGAACAACCTCGCGATGAAGTGCCACGCGGCGGGCCTGCGGGTGCTCGGGACGAGCCCGCAGAGCATCGACCGTGCGGAGGATCGGCACAAGTTCTCGCGGCTCCTCGACGACATAGGCATCGACCAGCCCCCGTGGCGGGAACTCACGACGCTGGAAGAGGCGAAGAGCTTCGCGAAGCGCGTCGGGTATCCGGTCCTCGTAAGGCCGTCCTACGTCCTGAGCGGCGCCGCGATGAACGTCATATTCAACGAGGAGAATATGGAGAAGTTCATCACGATAGCCTCCTGCGTCAATCCCGAGCACCCCGTCGTGATATCGAAGTTCATCGAAAGGGCGAAGGAGATCGAGATCGACGCCGTCGCGAACCGCGGGTGCATCGTGATCTACGCGATGAGTGAGCACATCGAATCGGCGGGGGTGCATTCGGGGGACGCGACGATGGTGTCGCCTCCCCAGCGGATCTATCTCGAGACGGTGAAGAAGATCAAGCGCGTCGCGCGCGAGCTCGCGAAATCGCTCGAAATCACCGGCCCCTTCAACGTGCAGTTCATCGCGAAGGACAACGACGTCAAGGTCATCGAGTGCAACCTGCGCGCGAGCCGGAGCTTTCCCTTCGTCTCGAAGGTCTTCAAGCACAACTTCATCGACGTCGCGACCCGCGCCATCCTCGGCGCCGCGATTCCCCCGATCGACAAGTCGAGCCTCGAGCTCGATTACGTCGGGGTGAAATCGGCGCAGTTCTCCTTCTCGCGGCTCAAGGAAGCGGACCCCGTCTGCCACGTCGAGATGGCCTCGACCGGCGAGGTGGGCTGCCTCGGGGAGGACGTCTACGACGCGTTCCTCAAGTCGTTCCTCTCGACGGGGATGAGATTTCCGAGGGCGAACGTGCTTCTCAGCGTGAGCGGGGAGGAGAACCGCTTCGAGCTCCTCGAGACGGTGAAGACGCTCCAGGAGATGAACTTTACCCTCTACGCGACGGAGCACACGGCGGAGTTCTACCGGAACCTCGGCGTCGAGACGCGTCTCGTGCACAAGATCCACGAGGAAAAGAAGCCCAACGTGGCGGACCTTCTCGCCGCGAAGAAGCTCGATCTCATCATCAGCATGCCCAAAGACTACGGGGACATCGGCACGGGGGACAGCTACATCATCAGGCGCTGCGCCGTCGACTATTCGATCCCGCTCATCAACAACGTGCAGATCGCGAGGCTCTTCATAAGCGCCATCTCGAAGCGCAGCATCGAGGACCTCGAGATCAAGTCGTGGGACGAATACGTCTGAAGCGGCGCCGGTCCCATGGGTGACCAAAGCGGGCCCTCCCCGAGCCTTGACATATGCGCGGAACGCCTGTAGTATGGCCGATTATGGATTCAGCCGATACAACGGTCTCGAAAGGAACGGGCGTTCCCGCGAGTGGGAACGGGAAGCCCAAGATCGCCTATTTCTCCATGGAGATCGGCATCGACGAGCACATCCCGACCTACAGCGGGGGGCTCGGCATCCTGGCCGGCGATACGCTCAAATCGTGCGCCGATCTCAAGGTCCCCATCGTCGGGGTGACCCTTCTGTCCGAGAACGGTTACTTCTATCAGAAGATTGACGGCGACGGCAATCAGATCGAGCTTCCCATCAACTTCAATGTTGCGGACATCCTCGAGCCGCTTTCGGCCACGGCGAGCGTCACCATCGAAAACCGTACGGTGCGAATCCGCATCTGGCGCTATTCGCTGAAGGGGGTAACCGGCCATACCGTCCCCGTGCTCTTCCTCGACACGAACCTCGAGGAGAACGGCGAGTGGGACCGGACCCTCACCAAATATCTCTACGGCGGCGACAATAAGTACCGGCTCGCGCAAGAGATCGTTCTCGGCATCGGCGGCGTCCGCGCGCTTCAGGCCCTCGGGATCGAGACGATCGAGAGATACCACATGAATGAGGGGCATGCGGCCATGCTGACGCTGGAGCTTTTCAGGGAAGCGAAAGATCTCGAGCGCGTGCGGCAGCGATGCCTCTTCACGACGCACACTCCCGTCGCCGCGGGGCACGATCAGTTCGATCTCGCCTTCGCCCGGCCGATGCTGGGGGAGATGCTGCCCGATTCTCTCGTGCCGGAGGTGACCTTCGAGGGCAAGCTGAACATGACGATGCTCGCCCTCCATTTCAGCCACTACGTCAATGGAGTCGCCAAGAAGCACGGCGAGGTGTCCCGGGTGATGTTTCCCGGCTACACGATCGATTCGATCACGAACGGCGTGCATTCGGTGACGTGGACGTCGGAGCCCTTCAAGAGGCTGTTCGATACGCACATGCCGGGGTGGCGCGCCGATTCCTATATTCTCCGCTCGGCGCTGGCCATCGACAAACAGGAGATCTGGTCCGCCCACATGGAGGCGAAGAGGGAGCTCATCGATTTCGTGAACAGCCGGTACAACGCGGGGCTCGCGTACGAGAGCTTCACCATCGGGTTCGCGAGAAGGCAGACCGCGTACAAGCGACCCGACCTGCTGATCTCCGATATTCCGAAGCTCGTGCAGATCGCCGAGCACGCCGGTCCCATCCAGATCATCTACGCGGGAAAGGCCCATCCGAAAGACGCATCCGGGAAAGAGTCGATCAGGAAGATCATCGACGCCGCGAAGACGATTCAAGGGAAGGTGAAGATCGTCTACATCCATAACTACGACATGGCGATCGGGAAAATAATGGTCGCCGGCGTCGATCTCTGGCTGAACACGCCTCGAAGGCCGTTCGAAGCGTCGGGAACATCGGGAATGAAAGCCGCCCATAACGGCGTCCCGCAGTTCAGCACGCTCGACGGATGGTGGCTCGAGGGGTGCATCGAGAATATCACCGGCTGGGCGATCGGTCCGGAGAAGACCGCGCAACAGGAGTCCGACGACGAGATCGACCGGCGCGACCTATACGAGAAGCTCGAAGAATGGATACTGCCAAAGTACTACCATGACCGCGACAACTGGATACGGACGATGAGAAGCTGCATCGCGATCAACGGATCGTTCTTTAATACGAACCGGATGGTTCAGCAATACGTCGTGAACGCCTACTTCGAATAAAAAAGGTCCGGCCCCCATCGAGGCGAGGGCCGGACCGCTCGTTTACGCGGGTCCTGCCGCCCATTGCACCCCGCACGTGCTCGCGAGCGAAGCTCGCTGCGCTGCGTGCGGGGACCCCATGGGCGTCACCCGCTACCCGTAATTACCGACGCTTGATCGTCTTCTTCTGCCTCTCCTCTGATTTCTTCTGCGCCGGTTTCTCGGGTGCGCGCTGCGGCTCGCGTTTCGGCGCATCCTTCCGCGGAACGAGAACCTCGCGTTCCACCTGCGGGGAATGCTGCTTGACCCTGTTCACTTCCTGCTGCGGGAGGACCATTCTCTTGCGTTCGATCGCCCGCGGGCGATAGTACTTCGCCGGGACCTTGGGTGCATCGGGCCGCAGCTCGACGCGTTCTCTCGAAATCCTGACCGGAGAGATCTGCCGCCGCGTGATCGTCTCTATGTGGCGGATACCGGGCGCCCGCCTGGACCAGGCGCCGTGCCGGATTTTTTCGTCGCGGAACGGCCGGTCGATCCTGTGGTGCCCTACGTATTCATCGGTGAAATTGTTGAAGTTGATCACGATCCAGACGTTGAAGTCGTTGTGGTCCCAGGGATCGCGCCAGTAGTAGTTCGGCGGGGGAATGGGCGCCCACGCACAGTAATCCCCGTAGGTGTACCACTCGACTCGCGCCGGCGACCATACTCGGCCGGGCACCCAGAACCATCCGATATGGGGACGGTGATACCAGTAGCCGTAATGATAGACCATCCATCCGAAAGGTTCATACGAGATCCACGCCCAGCCGTCATTTGTCCAGCTCCAATGGCCGTGGAAGAATGGCCCCCATTCCGCGACGACCCATGGATGCCATACCATGCCGAACTGCGGGACTTCCACCCACTCTCCGTAATCCGACAGATACTCGTAATCGCCGACATCGATCTCGAGACCGAAGGATGCGCGGTGCACGGCGAGGGCACTGCGGGGACAGCCGAGGGCTGCGAGCGCAAGAATCCCGAAGAGCATGATTATGATGCTCTTCGGCAGCCGATTCGTTTGAGAGCGGAACATACGCTTCCTGCCTTTCTACAGGGGACGCTGCTTCCTCTTCGCCTGCTAGGCGCGTTATCTGTCAGCTCTTCGTCGCTCGCTCGAGCCGTTTCATGACGCTGAACATAAACGTCGCCGAAAGCAGGCAGCAAGTTACAAGAACCATCCACGTGCCCCACACGGGCAGCTTCGTCCAGAGCGATCCGATCACGGCGAGGAGATAATTACCGATCGCCGTCGCGGCGAACCAGCCTCCCTGCATGAGCCCCTTGTACTGGGGCGGGGCCACCTTCGATACGAACGATATCCCCATCGGGCTCAGAAACAGCTCGGCGATGGTGAGAATGAAGTAGGTCGAAATCAGCCAGTATGGCGAGACGAGTTGGTTCGTCGGCGCGACCATGCCCCCGATTGACTTCGGGCTCGGGAGCGCGATCGATCCGATGACGAGGACGAGGAAGCCGATCGCCGTGATCAGCATGCCGTAGCCGATCTTGCGTGGGGCGGAGGGCTCCTTGCCTCTCTTGTTGAGGACGCTGAAGATGGCGACGACGAGGGGTGTGAGCGCTACGATGAAAAAGGGATTGAAGTGCTGGAACTTCTGCGGAGTGAATGGATTCGTCTCGCCGTACGTATTGAACCGGTAGTACGCGAGTATGGCGAAGAGCACAAAGCCGATTGCGCCGAGCCCCCGCACGAGCGACGAGCTCCCTTTCCTCAGCGTGAAGTAGGCGCCGAGAACCGCAACGAAGATCGGGAGCAATCCGAAGAGATCGAACCACAGGTTCGTCATCTTGCCCACGCTCGGCTGCGTATAATCCCTCGCGAACAGGGTCATCGTGACGCCGTTCTGATGGAAGGACATCCAGAAGAAGACGACGACGAAATAGACGAGGGCGAGCGCGATGAGCCGTTCCTTCGTTTGTTCCGGCGTCAGGGACTCGACATGCGACGGGGCGGCGGTGCCCTTCGCGGCGCCGGATGCTCCGGCCGCCTTGCCGCTCACCATGTAGTCCGCGTGTCCATAGTATTTCCTGAAGCCCCAGAAGATGATCATCGAGGCGATGAGGCTCACGCACGCCACGCCGAATCCGTAGTGGTACGATTTACTGAGGACGTTGATGTAGTTCGTGGAGAATGCGCCGAGCGTGTCCATGGTGACGCCGGGGTCCTGCGCCTGGGCGATCCCGAGGTACTGGCTCGCGTCCGCCAGCGTCCCCTTGAGATACTGGTTCGCGAGCGCCGGGATCCGGTTATCGTAGAAGTAGTGCGCCTTCGAGAGTATCCAGTTGTTGATCTTCTCGGCGGCCGTCGGGGCGAACATCGCGCCGATGTTGATCCCCATGTAGAAGATGCTGAACGCGCGGTCGCGGCTCGCGCTGAACTTCGGATCGTCGTAGAGCTTCCCGACGAGCGCCTGGAGGTTCCCTTTGAAGAATCCGGTGCCGAGCGCAATCGTCGCGAGCGCGACGACGATGAGAGGGAAGCCCGTGTTCATCGTGGTCGGTATGGCGAGCAGCATGTAGCCGACGAACATGACCACGAGCCCGAGGCCGATCGTTTTCCCGTAGCCGAGGACCCGGTCGGCGAGGAGTCCCCCCACGAGCGGGAAGAAGTAGACGCAGAACATGAAGATGCCGTAGACCTGGCTCGCCTTCGCGGCGCTCAGACCGTATTTCGCCTGAAGGAAGAGCATGAAAATGGCCAGCATGGTGTAGAAGCCGAAACGCTCCCCCATGTTGGCGAAGAACGCGACGAACAGACCTTTCGGGTGCCCTTGCAACATACCGAATCCTTTCTCCAAAGAATCCCGGATATCACCAACGCGGATAGTAGGCGAAGCGATTTGTCGGGGCAAGATGAATAATGCACGATTCGCAGGACTTTTCCGTGACGGTGGTCCCATGGAAACGGAAAATGCATCCCTCCGTCCAATGCCCGACGGCGCAAACCGTTAGCACGAATATTTCCCGTGCGAGGCCGAGGCATGGGAAATGCAGAATCCGATCCGATATACATTATGCAATCTCATTCGCTCATTGCTTGCGGCGGCACTTCGTTGCCGGGGGAGGACCAGCATGCAGGGAATCATCTTCAACGCGCCCGAAGTGCCCGATGACGTGACGGGCGACCCCGGACGCCTGCGGCAGATTCTCATCAATCTGATCGGCAACGCCGTAAAGTTTACCGAGCGGGGCGAGGTGGACGTCTCGATCGACGTCGAGCCCCCTGCGGGGGACGAGGCGCATCTCCACTTCGCCGTCGCGGATACGGGCATCGGAATACCGCCCGAGAAGCAGGGAAGCGTGTTCGAGGCCTTCTCTCAAGCCGACGCGGCCACGTCGCGCAGGTTCGGCGGCACCGGCCTCGGCCTGACGATATCCTCCCGGCTCGTGGAGATGATGGGAGGAAGGATATGGGTCGAAAGCGATCCGGGCGCGGGGAGCACGTTCCATTTCACCGTAAGATTCGGAGTGCCGAAGTGCGGTGCATCGGAGCGCTCTCCCGCCGGGAACGCGGAGCTCGGGGGAATACGGACGATCGTCGTCGACGACAACGCGACAAGCAGGCGCAGTCTCCAGGAGATGCTGGAAAGCTGGCGGATGGATTGCGCGGCGGTCGAGAGCGGTCCGGCGGCGCTGCGGGCGATTGATGAGGCCCGGCGGGACGAACAGCCCTTCGCGTTGGCTCTCGTCGACGCCGACATGCCCGGCATGACCGGCTTCGACCTCGTCGAGCGGATGAAGAGGAATGAGGACCTCGGTGCGATTCCGGTTGTGATGCTGACGGCAGCGGGGCGGCGCGGCGATGCGGCGCGCGACCGGGAGCTCGGCATCTCGGCGTACCTGACGAAACCGGTCAGGCAGTCGTCCCTCCTGGATACAATCATGAACACGCTCGGTTTCGCCCCGTCTGAGGAGGCGAAGGCCCAGGCCTTCATGGTGGTGCCGCGCGAGCGGCGGAGCTCGCTGAAGATCCTTCTCGCCGAAGACAACCCGGTCAACCAGAAGCTGACCACCCGTATGCTCGAAAAGCACGGCTTCACCGTGATCGCCGCCGGAAACGGCAAGGCAGCCGTCGCCGCCTTCGAGGAAGCGCGCGAGCGGCCCTTCGATTTGATACTGATGGACGTGCAGATGCCCGAGATGGACGGGTTCGAAGCGACGGCCGCCATACGTGAAACGGAGAAGGCCGCGGGGATCCGCATTCCCATTATCGCCCTGACGGCGAACGCGATGAAGGGCGACCGTGACCGGTGCCTCGCTGCCGGAATGGACGGATACCTGGCGAAGCCGATTAAATTCGATACCCTCCTGGCGGCGATTGATGAGGTGGCCGTCACCGTGACCCAACCCCCGACAGTAGAGCTTCAATCCAAAGAATAGGTTAGAACCAAGCCCCGGCCGTCGGCCTTTCCTGCCAATTTGGCATAGGGAAGGCAGAACGCCTTGTTGCGACGGCCCTTTCCCCATCCGACCCGGCCGACTCTCCTTGACCAAATACTCCACATAGTGTACACTTATTCTTACTAAATAAGGGATCTCGACCAGGATGAGATTACGGACACGTGACTGGAGTTGGTAGAATGTACACGCATCGGCTGTCCGGGAAAGCCTCTTCTTCGGGCGCACCCTCGAAGAAGTTTGCGGCGATACTTGCCATCGCCGTCGTTTCAATTCTTGGATCATCGTTGTCGGCTGTCGCAGGCAATGCGGCCTCGGCGCTTGTCACCTTCGGCGTCGAAGAAATAACGGCGCTCAAAACGTCTGGAGCTCTCTCGCAACCCGTCGCGCTTGTTTCACCGACGCACGGAAGGGGGAGCACGCTCGTCGATAACGGAACCTATCTTCAGTACACATCCACCGTTCCCGACGGCGGAACGCACTCAATCTCGGTTTCGATTGTTTCGGGCAGCCTGCCGGGCGGGTGCGCGCTGGAGCTCGAGGTGGTCGGTTCTCCGGAGAGCGCCGGGGGTATCCCCGTCAAAGGTGGGGTCATCCTCTCGGGCAGTCCCCGGACTATTGTCACGGGAATCGGTAACGACTGCACGGGGAGCGGCGCTGCCGACGGTCCGCGGATCGCTTGCAGGCTGATCGTGACCGATCCCGCGAAGCTTGTTCCGGGCGAGAGCACGTCCGTGGCCGTTTCGTTCATTCTCGATTGAGACCTCGCGGTCGGCGGCGGCAGCTCTGGTGATTCTTATTTCGGCGAGGGAGGGGTACAACTTTCGGTTGGGCTCCTCCCTCG
>JBAZPL010000008.1:0-25709 GCA_041648155.1 Candidatus Krumholzibacteriia bacterium | reverse complement strand
CTCCGCGATAACCGTGATCCGCGCGTAATCGCGCTGCCTGAGCGCCGAGGCATCGTTCACGATCCCTCTCTCGAGACATCGAGCCTGGAGCCGGAGACTCTCCTTGAGCATGCGTTCCCTGATCCCCCCGTCGGCGAGAAGCTCGATCGACTCGTTCCGGAGCTCGGGAGCGATCTCCTTCATCCTCTTCACCCGCTCACGGACGGAGACGCCGCTCCTTCCGGCGACGGCGCCGATCTTCCCGAACAGATCGGCGAGATCTCCCGGCAGGCGGTTCGCCGTTCCGTCGTCCCGGACGAAGACGGGCGGCACCGCGACGGCGGCCCGCGCGCGCGCGAGCTCGAGATCGTGATCGCTCAGGGGAACGACGAACGAAAAGGGAGCGACGATGTCGATATCGGCGATGCTCCCTTCCTCGAAGCGGACGCTTTTCTTTTTCTGCGTGGGAGGGAAGAGAACGAGCGAGAGGGCGAGGAACGCGGCACTATAGAGGAGCGGCAGCCGCAGCAATCTATCGAAGCGCGGGAGCGGCACACGGAACTTGTGCGCCGCCTCCAGGTCCGGCGTCTCTCCCTTTCCGACGCCATTCGGGTTTCGGCTCGTCATTCGATCTTCTCCGGCGGCGGGTCGGAACCCCCCGCTCTCTCCACCGCGGGCTCCTGGGCCGCGGGGACGCGCTCGGCCCTCGCCACGAGCGCTGCGCTCTTCGCGCTGAACGCCCGGATGATCCGTCTGACGAGCCAGTGCCGCACGACATCCTCCTCGCCGAATGTCGTGAACGCGATCCCCTCGACCCCGTCGAGGATCTCGCGCGCGGCGACGAGCCCCGATTGACCGGGATCGGCAAGATCGATCTGGGTCACGTCGCCGGTCACGATCGCCTTCGAGCTTTCGCCGAGCCTCGTGAGGAACATCTTCATCTGTCCGATCGTGCAGTTCTGCGCTTCGTCGAGGATCGCAAAGGAACCGTTGAGCGTCCGGCCGCGCATGTATGCAAGGGGCGCGATCTCGAGGGCTCCCGACTCGAGCATCTTCTGCACTCGCTCCTGGCCGATCATGTCCCGGAACGCGTCGAAGATGGGGCGCAGGTACGGTTCGATCTTCTCCTGCATATCCCCCGGCAGGAATCCGAGGTTCTCCCCCGCCTCGACGACGGGGCGCGAGATAAAGATGCGCTCGATCTCGCCGTTCTTGAGCGCGGCCAGCGCGCAGGCGATCGCGAGGTACGTCTTCCCCGTGCCGGCGGGACCGATTGCGAACACGATGTCATGACTCCGGATCGCGTCGACGTATTCCTTCTGCCGGACGCTCCGCGGAACGACGCTTCGGCGCTTCACGGGGGAATAGTATACGATCGCGTCGTCGAGCGCGCCGATCTTCTCCCCCTCCGCCTTTCCTCCCCGGATCACGGTGAGGACGTCCCCCTCGGTAACGCTCCGGCCGGACCCGGCGATCTCGATGAGCTTCTCGAGCACGTGCGTGAGCTGCTCGATCGTCCGCGGAGAGCCCGCGATGATGATCTCGTCGCCGCGCACAACCACGTTTTCGTCGAAATGCTCCTCGATCAGCCGCAGGTTCCGGTCCTCAACGCCGAGAAGCCTGATCGGATCGATGCCGGCTATCGAGACGATCCGCCTTTTGAAATCCCGTTTCACCATGCCCCCTAAACGCAGAACTCTTGGCTTCCCGCCGAGGAAGCCAAGAGTTCATGAATCATCGCTCATTTACGAGCCCGCGTTCACTGAATGGTATCCTGCCTCGGGATCACGAGCTCCTGGCTCGGAAAGATGAGATCCGGATCCTTGATGCTGCCCCTGTTCGCCTCGTAGATAAGAGTCCATTTTCGGTAATCGCCGTAGATCTCCCAGTACCCGGCAATCTTCCCCAGCCATTCGTCCTGGTTGACCTTGTACGCATAGGGATATTCGCGCGGGATCGTGAGCTCCCATCCCGCGAGAACCCAATCGGGATCCTCTATGAGCTCCTTGTTACTTCTCCAGATGCGCGGCCACTTGAGCGGATCCTTGTAGATTTCCTCGCGAGATGCGAGCGTCCAGAGACACTCCCCGTACTGGAGCTTCCAGCTTTTCGGAAGCTGAGAAAGCGTCTGGAGCTGCATCGTGAGCTCATCGATCTCGGCGGAGTACGCCGTGTAAGCCTTCTCGGCCTCGCGGAGTTCCCGGGTGAGGATCTTTATTCTGTCCTTGTTCCGGGTGAGGGCCGTTTCCGCGTTCTTGGCTCGATCGTTGAGCGCCTGGAGCTCGGCCGCGAGCGCCTTGCAGTACGCTTCCTTGTCCTTTTTCGAAAGCTTCTTGTACTCGGTGTCTTCGTAATATTCGCCCTTCGCGATATCGACAGGTCTCGGTCGGTAGCTGCTGCAGCCGGCGGCGAGAGCGAGAACCACTCCGGTGGCTAGCACAAACCCTGTTCTCCTGGTCACCATAATCATTGCACGCTCCTTGCGGGGTTCCCCTGCTACTCCCTGCCGCTCCCTTTCTTGAGATCGCGAACTTTCTGTTTGAGATCCTCCGGTTTATTCTTTACCTGTTCGATTTCGCTCTTCTTCTGATTGAGCTTCTTCTCGAGATCAGCGACGCCCTTTGCCGTCTCCGCCGCCTCCTGCTCGTACGTTTCGGCGTCGAGCCGCGTTTCATCGAGCGTCACGAGGCTGGTCCCGCACGACTGCGCCTTTCCGCACCCTCCCGACAGGAGCGCTGCTGCAAGGAGGATGGAAAACGGCACTAGCACCATCCCGCGTAATTTCATAACTCGCATTCCTCCTTATGCTTAGAAATCATATGCTTCTTCTTACGTTAATAACGCTTCCGCCCAAAGTCAAGCAAAAAGCCGATAAAAATGACCGCTCCGGCCGCCGCATGCGCGTCACCGGGGCTTCGAGCCTTCCGGCAGCACCCGTATGTGAAGATCCTCGAGGAGCTGTCCCTCCACTTCCGAAGGAGCCCCCTCCATGAGGGAAGTCGCGCTCTGCGTTTTAGGAAATGCGATGAAATCGCGGATCGTCGTGCCTCCGAACATGATCATCGCGATCCGATCGAGCCCGAGGGCGATACCGCCGTGCGGGGGCGCTCCGTATTGAAATGCTTCAAGCAGGAATCCGAATTTGCGACTGGCCTCTTCGGGGGAAATGCCGATGATGGCGAAGAGCCGTTCCTGCAGCTCCCGGTGGTGGACCCGGATGCTTCCCGAACCGAGCTCGGTCCCGTTGCAGACGAGATCGTAGAGGTGCCCCCGAACCTTGCCGGGATCGCTCGCGAGCAGAGGCAGGTCCTCCTCGAAAGGCATCGAGAAAATATGGTGGGTGGCTTCCCATCCTCCCGCATCGGAAGGGAGGAAGAGGGGGAATCGATTCACCCACAGGAACCGGTGGCCTTCGTCGCCGGCGAGAAGATATTTCCGCCCCAGATGGAGCCTGAGCTCTCCGAGCGCCTTCCCCACCGCGGTTTCGTCGCCGCCGACGAGAAGGATGAGACCCGGCGCGGCGTCGAGACCGAACGTCGACCTGAGCATCGCGACATTCGCCGCGGTGAGAAATTTCGAAATGGAGGATGAGACGCCCGACGCATCGAGCTTGATCCAGACGAGCCCACCCGCTCCGGAAGCCTTGACGAGCGTTTCGAGATCCGCAATCTCGCGCCTCGAGAAGGCGGCGCCTTTTTCGAGCGAAATGCCCCGCACCGTCCCGCCGCGCTCGAGGATCGACCGGAAAACCGCGAATTCGCACTCCCGAAATACCGCTCCGCAGTCTCGGATTTCGAGCCCGAACCGAACGTCGGGCTTGTCGCTTCCGTAGAGGCTCTTCGCCTCGGCATAATCGATGCGCGGAAACGGGATCGGAATCTCGACGCCGAGAACGCGCGAGAACATCTCGTGCATCAGCCGCTCGACGACGGAGAAGATGTCTTCCTCCGTAACGAAGCTCATCTCGATGTCGATCTGCGTATGCTCGGGCTGCCGGTCCGCGCGCAGATCCTCGTCCCTGAGGCAGCGGGCGAGCTGGAAATAGCGATCGAACCCGGATACCATGAGAATCTGTTTGTAGAGCTGCGGGCTTTGCGGAAGCGCGTAGAATTTGCCCGGCTGGAGCCTGCTCGGCACGAGGTAGTCGCGCGCGCCTTCGGGAGTGCGCCGCACGAGCATCGGCGTCTCGATCTCGAGAAATCCCTCCTCCGAGAGAAACTCCCGCGCCGACCGCGCGAGCCGGTGCCTCATCTCGAGGTTCCGCTGGAGCGGGTCCCGGCGAAGGTCGAGGTATCGGTACCTCAGGCGCAGATCGTCGTTCGCCTGGACGTCGGTCGTCACGGCAAACGGAGGGACCTCGCTCCGGTTGAAAACGGCGATCCGGGACGCGACGATTTCAATCTCCCCCGTTTTCATATGCGGGTTCACCATGTCGTTCGGACGCATCCGCACCGTCCCGGCGCAGGCGATGACGTCCTCCGCGCGAAGGGATTTGAAGAGCGCCTGGAGACCCTCCGTGTCCCGCTCGGTGACGAGCTGCACGATTCCGGTGCGATCCCAGAGATCGAGGAAGGTGAGGTATCCGAGCTCCCGCACCCGCTTCACCCAGCCGGCGAGGATGACGTCTTTCCCCTCGTCCCGCGCGCTGACATCTCCGCAGCGATGGGTGCGCTTCCACGAGGCGCCGAAATGATCGATCGAGCGCTCATTCATACGTCCGCTCCAATTCACCTGCGACCGCCGCGGCGAGAGCGCCGGCTTGGACCGGACGCTGCTCGCCCGTTTTCATGTTCTTGAGCGCAACCGAGCCGGATTCGATCTCCGAGAGGCCGATGATCACGGCGAGCGGGGCGAGCTCGTCGGAAGCCGCTTTGAGCTGTTTCTTGAGGCTCCGCTCCGAGAGATCGACGAGCACGGAGCGCCCCTGCGCGCGAAGCTCCCGGGCGATGCACAGCGCGCGGGCATTGAAGGACTCGTCGAGAACGACAACAAAGACGTCCGTGTGCCGCTCGCGACGCGCGGCGGCGACCCGGGCGGGAAGGACTTCCATGAGGCGCTCCATTCCCGCCGAGAAACCGACGGCGGGAATCGACGGCCCGCCGCAATCCTCCGCGAGGCCGTCGTAGCGCCCTCCTCCGCAGAGCGCGTTCTGAGCTCCGAGCGAGGGATGAAGAATCTCGAAGGCTGTTTTCGTGTAATAATCGAGGCCGCGGACAAGGAGCGGATCGAGCGCATACCGGATGCCCATCTCGCCGAGCATCCCCTGAAGCTTCACGAAATGGTCGCGGCAATCGGCGCAGAGGTGATCGGTGATCCTCGGGAGCCGCTCCTTCACCGGACTGCACTCCTTGCAGTCGAATATCCTCAGGGGATTCGTCACCGTCCGCTCGAGACAGGCCGCGCAGAGCTCCCCCTTGAGCCCTTCGAGGTTCGCCGCGAGAACCGTCTTGAACGCGGGCCGGCACGCGGGACAGCCGACGCTGTTGAGCCGCACCTCGAGCTGCGGCAGTCCGAGCTCGCGGTAGAGGCCGAGGCTCGTTTCGATGATCTCGGCGTCGATCGCGGGCCCCTTCGATCCCAGCGCTTCGGCTCCGATCTGGTGGAACTGCCGGTATCTCCCGGCCTGCGGCCGGTCGTACCGGAACATGGGACCGGCGTAGCAGTACCGCGCGATGCCCCCTGCCCGGTAGAGACCGTTCTCCAGGTACGCGCGCATCACGGACGCGGTGTTCTCCGGCCGAAGCGTGAGACTCCGCCCCTTTCGGTCGGGGAAGGTGTACATCTCCTTCGTCACGATGTCGGTCGCCTCCCCCACCGTTCGCACGAAAAGCTCGGTGGACTCGAAGATCGGCGTTCGTATCTCGCGGTAGCCGCAGTTCCGGAGATATCCGGCGAGCGCGAGCTCGACGACGCTCCAGTCCTCCATCCGCTCTCCGAAGAAATCGTTCGTGCCCCTCGGCCGTGTGTATTTCATACCTTCTCCAAACGCCTGGCGAGCGCCCGGTAGCGTCTCATACCGATCAGAGCTCCGGTCATGATGCCCGCCATATCGGCGGTCCAGTCCCAGATATTGGAATCGCGACCGGGGATATACGTCTGGTGATACTCGTCGACGCTCGCGATCACGAGCCCGGTCGCGAGAACGATGAGCCAGGCCGGAAATCCCATGCGCCACCGTTCGCCGCGAACCCCGCGATAGAAAAGAAAGGCGAGGATCAGGTATTCAATATAATGAGCAACCTTGTCCGATCCCCGCGGCATACCGAACGGATCCCCCGACAGCCGGGGAATCGACGACCCCACAAAAATGAGGACCACCCAGACGAAAAAAGGGAGCCATTGTTTCAGGGTTTTCGATTGCACCGTATTTCCCTCGTTTCCAACTCGGCGAGCGCCGCCGCGGAGAACGTTCTAATATATGGTCCTCGTATGCTCCGGTCAACCGCGGAGCCTCGCCGTCATCGCACGGAATCCCGGCGAATGACTCCGGCTCCCGCTTCGGGAGCGCCGGCCGCCGCGGGCGGAATCATCGTGTGGAGCTCCCTGATGAGCTCGAGATCGTTCTTCCGGGGCGCATAGAAACCGGCGATTCCGAGCGCGGAGAGCTCGCTTCGAAGCGAACGGGGCACGCGGTCGAAAACGCCCTGCAGATACCTCACGAAGCTCATCCGGTCTTGCGTATACGATGAGGGATCGTAGGCGATCACGATCTCGGGAAGCGCTTCCCCCTCGCAGAAAACATCGATCTCGCCGTCCCGCACGATGCCGGCTTTTCTCAGCGCCAGCAAGCGTTCGAGGGAGATGCCGCCCGCATCATGGGCGCCGTACAGCACGCCGAATACGACGCGCTCATCGCCCGGGTACGAACCGGCGAACTCGATCGATGCCTCGGAGAGGACGTATCCCGACCGCTCGAGCGCGCGGTACGGAGCGACGAAGCCCGCGGCCGAGCGGGAAGAGCCGAAAATGATGCGCGCTTCGCGAGCGGGGAGCGCCGTGACTCCCGCTCTCACGAGGACGGAACTCCGCGAGTAGCGGTGCGCCTCCCGTTCGGCCGCGAGGAGCACACATCCGAGGTCCCCCCGCGCCAGCGGCGCGGAAAGATCGAGCGACGTCGTGATGTAGAAATCGCACCCGGTGAGTTTCTGATCCGGCCGAAGGTACCGCCGGCGAATGTCCCCGCACCCCCCGGCCCGGCAAAACTCGGAGAACTGTTCGAGCACGGATCCGGCGCGCGCCGAATCGAACGTGCATCCGCCGATCACGATGGGCGCATGCGCTATATCATCCGCTTTGAGAAACAGCGCCCCGACGGCGAGCGCGATGATCACCGAGAATACGATGCCCGTCGCCCATCGGCTCAGACAGGATGAGATGAACCGGTAATTGCGGTTGAGGATATTCGTTCCCTTGCCGTTTTCCATGAGTGCGGCCCTATCGCTTCGGAACAACCTTCACTTCGAAAGAATCGACGTCGATCGAAAAAGTATCGATCCCCTGCGGCACAATGACCTCCGGTTGGATTCGGCTCGTCCCCCGTGTGCCGGGAGGGACGCTGAGAATGATGGACAGATCGTCGTTCACGAGCCGGTTGACGAGCTCCTCGGGGCCCTCAACGATGAGCGAGGCGGTCGACGGCGAGCATTCGATCAGGAAGCCTTCTTCCACCTGAAGCAAAGTCGGCGGTATCCCCGGCATCGTCCGGACGGCGCGCTTCGCTATCTCGATCTCGACGCGAACACTTCGAGGAATCGCTTCGCATCGTCCGCCGACACGGAGCACCGCCTCCTGCGAAAATGCGCTCCGTTTATTCCGCAAATCTACCGGCTCCGTTTCGACGGCCGCAATGCCGCTCATTGCGGCCGCCGTGCCGCGCACGAGCACCCGGGCGGGACTGACGGACGGCTGACCGACAAGGATCATTCCCTTCGGAACCGAACCGCGAAACACGGGAGTAACCGGCACGAATGCGCTGACGATCCGTTCGAAATCAAGCGTCAGCGATTTCGGAGCGTCGATCGCCGCGTCCCCGGCGGGGAATCCCGAGGGCAGATTGAGAATCGCCGCCGAGAGCGGCACGACGACTCTTCCCCGCCTCGCGCCGCCGAGATCGACGGTTCCCCTGATCCTGCTCAAGAATCGGAGCTTCATGAGCTCGCTCCGCGCTCCCCGCATCGTAACCGAAACCTCTTTCGGCGCTTCGCTCACGACGGTGAGACTCTCCGGAATATTCACGAGATCGAGCGGGATCCTGAAGGTCTGTCTTTCACCGATCTGGGCGGTTACGTAGAGCCAGAGAATAATCGCAAACAGGACGGAGACGATTTTGATCCCGACATTCTCCGTTACGGCCCGATACAGATTCTGGAAGCGCACGAGACGACCTCGCTTATTCCCCGGCGGCCGAGTCGGCCTGATAGGGGTGTTTTTCGAGGAATGAGACGATCCCCTCAGCGAGAGATTTCGCGAGCCAGCGCAGGTAGCTCTCCTTCGAGACGATCGCCGCCTCCTTCCGGTTCGAGAGGTAACCTCCCTCGACGAGAATCGAGGGCATCGAGATCCCCCGCAGGACGAGGAACGGAGCCTGCTTGACCTTCCTGAACGGGATGGGCGGATCCACGCGAAGCACCGAAGCCGCCTCTTCCGCGAGCGCGGAGCTCTGCTGTATCGCGTTCGCGAGGCTGACGTCGAAGAGAATCGATTTGAGATCGTCGTTGAAACCGGCGCTGTCGGCGCCCGCCATGACGAGGAGGTTCTCGCGCTCCGCGACGGCGCCCGCATTCTCGTCCGATGCTTCGAGCGAAAGGAAATAGAGCTCGAGGCCGTGCACTTTCTTATTGTCGTTCCCGTTGAAGTGCAGACTGACGTAGACGTCGCCGCCCCTCTCGCGGGCGAATTCGATGCGTTTCACGAGATCGCGGGCGCGATCTTCATCGAAGTGGCGATCGCTCTCCCTCACCAGCATCGCCCGATATCCCGGCCGTTTCTCGATCTCGGTCCTGAGCATCTTGGCAAGCTTCAGGGTGAGCGTCTTTTCCTGAATGCCGCTCCGTGAAATCGTGCCGGTGTGCTTTCCCCCGTGCCCCGGATCGATGATGACGACGCGATCTCCTCCGCTCGCGCGGAGCGCCGTTCTCGGCTTTTTCTCGGGGTTCGCGACGGCGGCAGCCTCCTTCACGGCGCCTCCCTCCCCGACAACCTCTTTCGCGGCGCCTCCCGCGCCGCCTGCCTCTGACCTCGCGATGTCTATAACGATGCGGTGCGGCTTGCCCGAATCCGGTTTCAGGGGAAAATGGGCGAATTCGGCGCGCCGGGGAAGATCGAGAACCACCTGGGCGCCGGTCTTCAGCCGGTTCACGCGGATCCGGTCGAGCAGGCCGTCGTGCACGTCGATATTCCCCACGCCTCCCGCAAAACGGCAATTCGGCAAATCGACGACGATCCGGAACGGGCCGGCGGCGGTCCTGACGGAGTAGCGCAACTCGCCGCTCAGATCGAGGACGATCCGCGTACGGTCGCTTTCCGTGCGAAAACGTATTTCCGTCACCGACCGCGATGCCGCCGTGGCGGAGGAGTTAACGCCCGCGCACAGACACACGATGATGGAGACGGCGATCGCAACTCGAAGAGAAGATGCCATATGATACCCCGAAAAACACACGTAGCCCGCCTGCCGCAATCGGTCGCGGCACGAGTCTAAGCGGTCACCGGCCCGACTGACAATAGAAATTGAAGGGGATTCATCTTCCGGCCGGCTCGCCGGATCAATCGTAGGAGGTGCCTTGGGGAATCACGTACTGCAGCGGATCGCGATGCACCTTTCGAAACAGAACCTCGTAGTGAAGATGGCTGCCCGTCGAATGTCCCGTATTCCCCACCAATCCGATGATCTCTCCGCGTTTCACCTTCTGCTCGCGGGTCACGAGGATCTTCGAAAGATGGGCATACCGGGTCGTGAACCCGTTCTCGTGGCTCACCTCGATCATGAGACCGAACCCGCCGTTCATCCTCGCAAAGCTCACCACGCCCTCGGCGCTGCTCACGACGGGGCTCCCCATGCGCGCGCGATAATCGAGCCCCGAGTGATGAACGACCTCGCCGAGAAACGGATCCATTCTCCGCCCGAAACGGCTCGAGAGAAATCCTCCCGTGAGGGGACGTATCGAGGGCGTTCCGTTCCGGATCTTCTTCTCCTTCTCGAGAACCGACATGACTTCCGAATAGCTTTCGAGCTGAATCTCCGTTTGCCGGAGCATCTGGTCGAGACTCTCGTCGATCGTGCCGAATACGCTGTCGGGGTACGCGCTTTCCATCCGGTCGAGGTCCGGTCCCTCTCCGCCGATGCCCGCCTGCCAGACGTCCGCCGAGAGCGGCTCCAGGCTCGCGATCAGGCGCGCCCGGTTCTGGAGCTCAAAGCTCAGGTCCATTTTGGCCTTCAGGTTGTCGACCTCCGTGCGGAAACGGCCGAGCTCCTCCGCAAGGCGCTCGTTCTCCGCGCTGAGATTCCTGACGGCGATACCGTTGTAGATCCGGCCCGCGCGGGTGCCCATGAGCACGACCGCGGAGGCGAGGAGGGCGGCGACGGTGATGAGCACGCCGATGGCGAGGACACGGGGCACCCGTATCGTCTTCACTCCCGCATTGGCTCCGCGCACCCACAGGAACTGGAAATAGCGATCCATAGTAGCTCCGCGCTTGAAGATCTCGGATAACCCCCTGCTCACCGAATAACGTAGTAACCGCCCCGCGTGCGTGTCAAGCGATTAATCCCCCCCGCTATCCGAAGTTGCAAATGCCATACCAGAGATGGAAACGAGGGTATAAAAAAAGGGCGGTGGAAAGAGCTTTCCTCCGCCCTTCACAATCGAAGACCGGCCGGGATCAATCCTGCACGTACCCCTTCAGGTACTTGCTTCGGGAATTGTGCCGCAGGCGCAGTATCGCCTTCTCCTTGATCTGCCGGATGCGCTCCCTCGTGAGGTTCATTCGCTTGCCGATCTCCTCGAGCGTGAGCGGTTCCTCCCCTTCGATGCCGAAGTAGAGGGATAGAATCGCCCGCTCCCTGTCGGTCAGGGTATCGAGCGCTTTTTGCATATCGTCGCTCAGCGCGTTCACGTATGTCTGCTCGTCCGGAGATTCGAGCTTGTCGTCGGCCAGATAATCGACGAGCGAGTTCTCCTCCTGATCGTTGCTGAACGAGGCATCGAGCGAGAGATGACTGTTCGCTATCTGCATCGTATCCCTGACCTCGTCGTGGGGGAGCTTCAGCTTTTCGGCTATCTCCGAGACCTCGGGACTCCGGCCGAGCTCCTGATCGAGCTGCCGCGCCGCCTTGCCGATACGATAGAGCGTTCCCGCCCGGTTGAGCGGAAGGCGCACGATCCGCGACTGCTCGGCGAGGGCTTGAAGCATCGCCTGGCGGATCCACCACACGGCGTATGAAATGAACTTGTAGCCTCTCTTCTCGTCGAACCGGTACGCGGCCTTGATGAGACCGAGATTCCCCTCGTTCACGAGATCGGCGAGAGAAAGGCCTTGATTGACGTACTGTTTGGCAATAGAGACGACGAAGCGCAGGTTCGCCTTGACGAGGGCGTGAAGGGCCTTCTCATCTCCCTTGCGGATCCGCATGGCGAGATCACGCTCCTGCTCCCTCGTAAGCAGAGCAGTGTTGTTGATCTCCTTGAGATAGAGGTCGAGACTCCTCTCGCCCATGTATTCGCCGGTCTCCCTGTTTTCCGAGTACATCTCTTCCTTTTCCCTCAGTTCATCCTTACTCATAATAAACCGCCTTCAATACCCGCACGGTTTCTCCCGTATCCGTCTTAGACCATCCACAAGGTACGTACACCTTGCGCACCAAAAAGTTCTCTTTTTTCGGTGGGGTTCTAAGTGCAGGTATCGTCGGCGAAACGATTTACTCTCCTGGCACAACTGCCCTGTCACCCATGCAACTAAGAGTGTACCCGGATACCGGAATTATGTCAAGAATTATTCTCGAAAAATCGCCGATTCGCCTTGCCCTTCATTCCGGATTGGCGTCGCGGGACGCCGCCATACCGTAACGAGCTTTATTTCAATACATTAGGACGATTTATACTCCGGGATCGCTTCAGGAATCCCGTTGCCCCCCGCCCGCGCGGAGATGCGCGAGGGTTTTTCGCTTGCCATCCCCCTTTGATTCTGCAATAGAATCCAGTACTGTATCCTGAAGTCTTTCGCTCCGGCCGGAGTAGAATCTATATGAGAGAATCCGTATTCTTCGTTTCGGACACCCATTTCAAATACGATGGCTCGGGACCCGACGAACGATCGAAGCGCGACCGCTTCATCTCCTTCCTCACGGGCATCGAAGGAGCGTCGAAGCTCTACCTCCTCGGAGACACTTTCGATTTCTGGTTCGAATACCGCAGCGTCGTGCCGCGATATTACCGGGACGTTCTCGACGCTCTCTCGTCCCTCAGGAAGAGCGGCACCGAGATATGCATCGCGGGGGGCAATCACGACTTCTGGCTCGGATCCTTTGTCTCCGAAACGCTCGGGTTCACGATCCTTCCCCCTCTGGTCACGCATACAATCCAGGGGATCAACGTGACGATGACGCACGGCGACGATCTTCTTCCCGGCGACCGCGGCTACAAGATCCTCAAAGCGGTCATCCGGAGCCGGCCGGCTATCGCCGCGGCACGCGCCGTCCATCCCGACACGCTCTACGCAATCGCCGGCCGCTTTTCGAGGGCGAGCAAGGGGATCACGGAGAGAAAGACCGAGTGCGCCGCGAAAACGCTCCTCGCCATGGCGGGCGACGCATTCTTCCGATGGGGCAACGACGCATTCATCATGGGGCACATCCACTACCCGCGCATCGAGCGCTTCGGAGATCGGACCTTCGTGATACTCGGAGATTGGGAGAGGAACTTCTCGTTTCTCGAGATCCGGGAAGGACAACTCTCGCTCGGATTCTACCGGCCGGGCGAGAATACGTTGATCGAGAACCGGTGAATGTCGCCGAAAACGTTCTCTACCGGCATAAAGGCGTAGTCGAATCTGAGATTGCGGTACGCGACGCCGAACCCGAAGGTCGGGCCCTGTATCTGATAGTTGGACTTGTACCCCGCGCGCACCGAAACGAGCATTCGATAATTGTACTCCATCCCCATATGCAGCTTCGCGGTGCCGTCGTTCGGAAAAACGGCGTCGGTCGCGGCGATGACGTTTCCCTTCAGCCAATCCGCGTCGTAACGATACGCGGCGCCTCCCCTGATCTGAAAGGGAGGGTAGAATTTCTCCTCGACGAATTTCGCCTGCGGGCCGAAGTTGAGCATCGACGCCGCCAGCGTGAGCCCCTCGATCATGCTCCGGTGAACGAGCCCGACGTCCACGGCCCATCCGGTCGCCGATTCGAAATCGATCTTCTCGTAGATGAGCTTCGCCGAAACGCCCGCGGATAGATTCGGCACCACATCCATTGCGTAGCCCGCGGCGCAGGATAGATCATAGGGGGAGAATGTTCCGTCCGGCACGAGCGCCGGATAATCCGAGTACCGGTCCATGGCGCCGTAGTAGACGCCGGTGAAATTGAGCCCGACCGCTCCGCCCAGCATCTCGTTGACGACTGAAACCTGCTCGAAGCGCACGTCCATGAGCCATTCGGAATGGGTCACGTTGAGATCGACTCCATCGACGCTCGCCATCCCGGCCGGGTTATAGTAAATGCTCGTCGCGTCGTCCCCGACGGCGGTGAAGGCCTCCCCCATCGCGCCCGCGCGGGCGCCGTTGCCGAGGCGCAGAAAGAGAAAGCCGCTCGTGCCGGCCTCGCCGGCGAGGAGGCCGGCGAACGGAAGCGCAACGCCTGCGGCGACCAGAACCGCGATCAAGATTCTCCGGATCATGTTCCCTCCCGAATGTTCATACAATAATAGTAATCCTTTGCGCTTCGGCGGTCAACGCCCGATCATGCCCCCGCCTGCTCGGCACGGCGCGGCGCGGAGGGCACCCTCAGCGAATCACGGCGAATTTCTTCGCTCCGGTCCAGCTCCAGCCGGCGCCGGCGACCTCGATACGGCAAATATAGACGCCGCCCGAAAACGCGGCGGTCGAGAAGCTCTCCTCGAATGGAACGGCGCTGCCCGCGAACCAGGAATGATCGCGTGTCCGCTCGACGACCTTTTCCCCTTCGATATTAAAAATGGTCACCTTCACCCGCGCCGGAGCCGATACGAGTATCCGCGCGGTGAACGACGAGCCGGTCGCCGGATTCGGATACACGATGAACGTGGCGGGATCGACGCGCTCCGTGCGCGGGTTTTCCGGTGTACCGTTCTCCTGCCTCGCGCTCCCACCTGCATCGTGCCGGTACATACGCCACATCTGGCGGCCTACGGAGACCTCGACCCCGGGATCATACCTTCTGATCGTGGATATGGCTCCGGAGACCGCGCCCGTCCCCCCGCTTGCCGCATACGGTATCGCGGCCGCGCAATCGACGATATAGAGCCTGTCCCCCTCCCCCCAAAGCAGGGTAAGCGATCCGCCCCGCGCTCCCTCCCCCGCGAGGGGCCAGTCGCCGGCCTCTCTCCCGCTGAAATCGTACGAGTGAATATCTCCCGCAATTAGGAAGAGTATTTCCCTCGCGCCGTCGTCGTCTACGTCGCCGACGACGGAAGGCGGTACAGAGACGAGATCTTCGTGCCCGATGACCGTTTCGTCGAGCGCGCGCGGCCATCCGCTCACCGGAACGCCGAACCCGGAAAAGAGAAGGCAGCGCGACTCGTCGCGAAGAGCGGTCTCGAGGGTTCCGTCCCCGTCGATATCGGAGAGCACGGGAGGCGAATAGCGGGACCCCTGCATGCGGACAGAACGAACGGCCCCGCCCGCCGTGAAATAAAAGAGCCCCTCCCCGTCGATCGCCGCCACCATCTCGTCCGATCCGTCTCCGTCGATATCCCCCGCCGCAATTGTCAGGAGGGCGTTCGGCTTCTTGAATATGCCCGCGGCTTTCGTGATGACGTCCACCGGATCGATCGATATCGCCCTGTCCCAAGGCATTTGGACTTGCCTTGCGTTGACAGGAATGAAATTGAAGCAGAGCCCGCGATCGACGTCGTACGTAGCGATGTACTCGCCGAAAATCTGGGTTTCCTCATCCGGCTTGATGATGCCGGTGGCGGGGTGCGATACGATCTGCTCTTTCATGAGACCGATCTCGAAGCCGATGGGCCCCCGCCGCACCCATCCCGTGCCGGGCGACGTTCCGTCTTCCGCGAGAATCAGGAGGTACGTGCTGTCGGCGGTCGATGAGAACGCGAAAATCTGATCGTCCGGGCCCACAATGAGAACCAAGGCCGCGTCGCCGCGGAGCTTGAGCGTACCAGGCGTGCCGTCGTCATCGATGGGCATCGACGCGCCGGAGAAATCGTACGCGTGGAGAATCCCCCCCGCCGAGGTGATGTACATCTCTCCCCCGCTTGAGGGGAATAGCTGGCTCACGACGGGAGATGACGTCCACGCGCCCCCGTTCGCGATGGGCAGCTTCTCGACCGTTCCGTCCCACGCGGCGAGACCCGCGTCGGCGAGGTATATGCTCGCCGAGTCGGCGGCCAGGAGAAGCCGTTCATGGTTCCCAACGCTTCCCGGCAACTGCACGGCAATGGGGCTCAGCCGCGAGATATCCGCCGGAAACTCGCCTCTCTCGAAATCCATCACCGGCGAGAGGCGGGTCCGGAACGTCATGAAATGCCCGGCCGGCGAGATCTCATCGACCTCGATTCCGGTCGATGCACCGGCGTCGTCCGCGCTCGACGGATTCGTATCGGGACCGAAGCGATCGTTATTGCCTCGCCTGAAGGAATCGTAGAAGCTGCCGTAGGCGAAGGCCCCCACGGGACTATCGAGATCCTGCACATGATCCGCTTCCTCTATGTCGACCCCTTTCCAGGTCTTGTCGTCGTTCGGGTAACGCCCCGTTTCGAGGGCGCGCCTCAGAGCGGCCTCGTCGACATGATAAATCATGAGACCGCTCCCCGTGATCACGCTATCGGGCGCCGGTCTTAGATTCGTCGCCGCGGTGAGGAAGAAATCGAACTCGGCCCCTCTCAGCGTATCCGGGTTATCGGGAATACCGTCATAGTTCAAATCGGTGAAATCAAATTTTCCGTTGAAATTCGCGTCATGAACCCGATTCTCGATGAGGAAATACTCGGAAGCGTTGATCGGTATCTTTACAAGAGTCGTATCGATTGTTCCTGTCGAGTTGACGTCGGCGATACGAACCGTGCGATCATCCTCGACGACAATGGGTTCCACCCACCCCATGAGATACCGGTTGAAGGCGGAAGGGAACGCCGGCACGAAACCAATCGCGTTGTAGATACCATAGCTCATCAGATCGAAGCTCCCGATGCCCTGGGAATCGGGAAAGCCATCGGGGGTAGAGTCGAAAAGAGGCACCATCCCGAGCCTGAGCCCCACCTGGTAGGCGTAGATCCCGAGTGAGCCCAAGACCTCGCCGTCCTGCGACGACTCCTCCGGCCAGACCATAAGATTGTCGATCTGGAGTGTGTCCCCGTTCAACAGGTCGTTCGTCGGAACACCCGGCGTTCCGAGCGTATCCTTGAGCGCCTCCGCCATTTCATCGGGATTGACGAAACCGGAGGAGATCTGGTACCGCGAGTCGTTTTTGAAATCGGTCTCCTGGCCCGCCCCGGCGTGGATCACCGCGTACGCGTCGTATCGCGAGAAATCGACGGCCGCGTCGGTTTTCTGAACGAGCTCGATGAGGAGCTCGGCCATGCGCTCCTTCCACAGGTCATCCTCTCCGTAATAACCCTCGTTTCCGCTCAGCTCCACGGTCACCGGATGGATGGTCGTTCTCAGGCTAAAAATGTCCCTCGAAGCCCCGAGATAGTACTCCTTGAGGTGCCTGAGCTCGTTTTCGAAATAGGCCATACCATGATTCGCGTTGAAATCCCTGTCGGCGAACGAGACCAGAAATACGATCACGTTCAGCGAATCGACAGGAACGCTCGTCCCGCGGAGGAGCCCCTCGATGGAGCTTCTCTGATATGGCCCTAAGCTCCGATCGCGTGGAAGAACGGCCCCGATGCCCGGAACCGCGGCCGCCGCCTGCGCGTGCGCCGGTCCCGGAATCAGCAAGGAAACAATCACCGAGAGTGTGATGAATGCGGCTTTCATAAGGTGGTTATTTTACGCATGCGCGGTGAATTCTTCAAGACCTATATAAAAAGAATCTGGGGAGAGTGAAGATCTCTTGCCGCCCCTGTACGACATTCGTTTTCTTCACTCTCCCCTTCGGCCGACCTTCGTGGGTAACACAAACCCTATTTCGCTTGCCAGCGCTCTACTCGGTGGTTTGGTGTCCTGACCTTGAGTCCCGTGTCCATGTTACCCTCTCAACGATGGGGGGATCGCTGAATCTATTGGTCAGCTTGGCTTCCGTATTCAGCCCGGGATTGGCGTCCTTCGGATATGAAGAACTCAGCGCACCTGCTCCGCGTCCCGGGGCCGGCGGAGCCAGGTCAGGGTTGCCGGGATCGGTCTGAAACGCCCAGTCCAGCGTTACTGATCCGCCGGCAACCGCGGTCACGTAGACCTTCGCGTAGTGATAACCGTCGTCCTCGAGAAGCCTGAGAATATACATGTGCTTCGCGATCGCTTCGGCGGTCCGGGAAGCGGACCATCCGGCGGAGGGAGCGTAGTTGACCGCGTCTATATTGCTCGCGTAGCCGTAGTCCTGTATCTCGACTCCGATGCGGCGGGCAATGAGCATCGAAACGCCTCCAACAACCCCGAAGAAAAGGTCCGTCGTTTCGAGCGTGTAGAGCTGAACGGCGTTTGAAAGACCCGAGAAATCGAATCCGCTCTGGTATGGCAGATCGGCCGCGTCGTACAGGGAGAGCTGCAGCCCCTCGGGACGGGGGGTTCCGCTCACGACCTCCTCGACGATGAGCTCGCTTTCCAGGCCGCCGTCGTCATACGCGGAGACCGCGTAGTAGTACTGGATGCCGTTGCCCGTAAAAAGATCCTCGTAACAGTATTCCGTGGCGCTCGGATCGTCCGCGATCACGTTTCCGAGGAAATCGAATTGGACGCCGTTCGAACTCCGGTACACGCTGTACCCCGCGAGATCGCTCTCGTAGTTGGCGACCCAGCAGATCTGAACCGTTCCCTCGTAATTAATCGAGTAGACGCCCCGCGGAGAAGAAGGAGCGCAATTGACCGGCACGTTGACGATCTTCTCCTTCTCGCCGCACGAGATCATGATCAGCATCATTATCGAGATCATTGCCATTATCCGGTTCATCTTCATGTCTACGCCTATCGCAACCCGCATGCCATGAAAGCGATGAATCACAATCGGAGAGCGAATCCCCCGTCGCATGCTTCGTAATTGGTTATCGGGATAGATGTTATTGATTATAAGAAAAGTTCCCGGAGACCGCCCGGGTCGAGTCGGCCATCGACGCGGAGATCGAATCTGTCATCTGTTTTCTACAATTTTGTCCTATTCAAAGGACAATTACGATGGATCGAGGAAGACGGGATTGCTCAAACTGCCGATCTCGAGGCATAAAAAAACAGGGGTATAAGACGCGAGCACCGGAGGGGATGTCCATACTCGCTTTCCTTGGATCTCGCCATTCCAAAGGTTACTTATACCCCTGACACAATATACACAATATAATCATATCCAGGAGGAAACAAATGGTCAAGCAATTTATGGGATAATATTTTGGGATAATTAAACGGAGAGATACCTTCTATTCCTTGTCCTAGAGACCCCACCTTTTCCCCTGATCGCTCCAGGAGAGCCTTACGCGACAAGGAATTTCAGTACCTCTCCGCTTCGCCGATTCCCCTCCGCCAACCGATACCTGCACTGCTGTGTATCAAGGCTCGTTCCATTCATGCCGATGCAGGCCGTTTTTTTCCTATCCCGCAACTGCCTGTTTTTATACATGTTAGAACGTCGCAAGAATAAAGGCTCGGTATCGGGGCGGGGGCTTTTCGAATCGGGGCACAAGATACTTGCCATACAATGGCCGGCTCGACGGAACTTGCTGATTATCAATCGATTCCAAGTATCAAGAAGCTTTATAGCAGCTGATCGAAACGTACCTAATCGTCTACCGCGGACCATGATGCCTGCAAGGGGAATCTGGAAATAAAAGAGCAGCGGTAAGAATCGGACCGCTCAATCGCGTTCCGTGACGCACAGGTCGCGGATCTTCTTGAGCAGGGTCGGATAGCTGATGCCGAGCTCGTTCGCCGCGAGACTTCTGTTCCATCCGTTCCTGATAAGGCTTTCCGATATGATCCTCTTCTCGAGATCCTTGATGCGAACGGGAAGGCTGAGGCGGTGAATGTTGGCGGTGCCGGCGCCGCCCGTCTCGTCGAAATTGATTACATCCGGCGTCACGACGCCGTCCTCTTCTGCGAGGATGACCGCGCGCTTTACGATCTTCTCGAGCTCCCTTACGTTCCCCGGCCATTCGTAGCCGGCGAGAAGAGAAAGCGCTTCGTCGGAGAATCCGCGCACCCGCTTGCTCATCTCCCCGGTGTAAACCTTGAGGAAGTATTCGGCGAGCAGGTGGATGTCCTCGATCCGCTCCCTGAGCGGAGGAATCGTTATCGGAAAATCGTTGATGCGATAGTAAAAATCTTCGAGCATTTCGCCGCTGCGGCACATCGTGAGGAGATCGCACTTGGAGGCGAAGAGAAGCCGCACGTTCACCGGCATCATCTCGTTGCTGCCGACGGGCCGCACCTTCCTCGTATCGAGGAACTGGAGAAGCTTGCCCTGGAGAACGAGAGAGGTTCTGCCGATCTCGTCGAGGAAGATCGTTCCGCCGTCCGCTTCGGCCAGCAGTCCTTTCTTGTCGCAGATCGCGCCGGTGAACGACCCTTTCACGTGCCCGAAGAGCTCGCTTTCGAGGATCGACTCCGGGAGCGCGGCGCAGTTCACGTGGACGAACTTCCTCTCGCGGCGCGGGCTCAGATTGTGAATTGCCTGCGCCACGAGGCCCTTTCCCGTACCCGTCTCTCCCATGAGAAGAACCGAGGAATCGGAGTGCGCCACCTTCTCGGCAAGGTACAAAATCTTGAGCATTCGCTCGTTCCGCGTGATGAAGTGCCGGAAATCGTCGCCCCGCTTCGAATCCTTCTCCTGCGCGTCCGAACCCACCGGCACGATACATCCCTGCACAAGAAAATCGATGAAACCGGCGTACGTCGCGACAATGTCCGGAACCTGCCCCAGCCGCGGCGGCATGCCGCTCGCGCCGTCCGCCTGGAAGAACAGCAGCCCGAACGGTTCCTTGTCCCTGCACAGCGGATGGAAATAGAGAGGCCCCTCGCCGCCGGGCAGAAGGTCTCTGATACCCATCGAGCGCCTGTCGCGGAGAACGTCCGTGAGAAGAGTGCTCTCGGAAACCTCCGCCTCGTCGCGCGCGAGGAACCACTCGGTAAGCCGGCGCGATATCGGATCGGTCATCCCGCGCCGCGCAAGCACCGTGATCTTGCGGTTACCGTTGCCGCTCGCGAAGAGCGAAACGAATCCGTGCCCGAAGGTGATCTTGCTCATGAGATCGCCGAGGAGATAATCGAGCACCGTTACGAGGTGCGGATTCCTGGCGAACGAGTGAGAGAGCTCCAAGGTAACGCCCGCGCCCTCCGCCGCCGCCGAAAGCGTGAGCGCCACCTCATCCTCCATGCCGCGGCGCAGACGTCGCACACGCCTGATGAGATTGCGGTCCCTCAAATCCTCGGCGAGCCGTTGCGCCTCGTACATGTGGAGGAGGCAATCATCGCGGTTCTTGAGCTCCCGCTCGATACGGGCCATGAGGAGATGGCTCTCCGCCATGTCGCGGTATTCCTCGGACTGCTCGAAATACGCGAGCGCGCCGCTCATGAGCTTGCGCGCCCTGAGAAGCCCCCGGTCGCCCCCCTTGCCGAGCAGATGCTCGCAGAACATGAGAGAGGCACGGTTCGCTTCGTACGGATTATTTGCCTCGCGAAACGTCTTTACGCTCGACGCAATGTACTTCTCCGCTTCCGGTTCGTTTCCAAGGAGCGCATGCGCGAGGCCGATCGAGCGCTCCACGAATCCGATCTCATAGATCTCGCCGCTTTTTCTCGCGATATCGAGCGCCTTCGCGCCGACGGACAGCACCTCTTCGAGTTTCCGCTGCATGAGGAACACTTCCGTCTCGCGCCGCAGAACCTCCGCCACAATGTCCCCTTCGGGCGACATCTTCTTCGCGCGGGCAAGGGATGTAGAATAGTTCTCGAGCGCTCCGTCGAGGTCGCCGCGGGCGACCATGAGATCGCCGAGGTATTCGTCGGCGAGCGCAATTTCCCGCACGTACCCTCTCCGCTCCGCGATCACCCTCGCTTCGAGGAGGTGCTTTTCCGCCGCGGGAAATTCGCTTTTTCTCGCCTGGGCGAGCCCGAGCATCAGAGTCGAGCGGATGTAGAGCTGATCATCGCCCGAACCGAGCGACATCTTGCGCGCTTTTGAAAACTCGCCGATCGCCTGGGCGAAGTTCCGCGATTTCAGATAGGTGATGCCGAGGTTGAGCGTCACGCGCACCCGGTGCTGCGTGAGACCCAGCTTCTCGCACAACTCGAGCGCGCGGGCGAAGAAATGGTTCGCGCGAGAGAAACGGCATGCATCCTTGTGAAAGAGACCGAGGCTGTTGAGGACGTACGATTCGCCCATCGCATCGTCGATCCGGCGGTACGACGAGAGCGCATCGAGAAAATACTGCTCCGCCTCGTCCTTTCGTCCGAGCCGTGCGTAGCAGGTCGCGATGAGCCGCTGGACCCTGCCGACCTCCCGATGATCATCGCTCGTTCGCAGGAGCCGGTATGCGGTGCACGCCTCGTGGAGCGCCTTCTCTATAGCGCCGTTCTCGCGGAGTATGATACCGCGAAGGCACGCGAGCGTGCCCTTCCCGAACGAATCGTCTTCCTCGCAGTGGGATTCCGCGCTCTGCAAAAAGGTCGCGGCCTCACGGAAAAGGCCCTTCTGTACATAGCAGTCGCTTATCTTGCGGTAGATTCGGAGAAGCTCCGCCGGCTGCGGAGAAAGATGTATCTTTTGAAGAGCCTTCTCGTAGTACTCGAGCGCCACGGAGTAATTCTCCGTGGAGAAATGCATATCTCCGAGCTCTTCCTCTGAACCTATTGTTTTATATTTCGGCTGGGACTTTTTCTTCTCGTACTCGAAATCGTCCTTACCTTGGCGGTCGTCCGGCATCGGTCACTCCAAGGGAAAATGGTCGGCGAACCACATTACCTATTCAACCGATTTAACTGCTTCCGGCCCATGCGCTTCAGACCCCGACGGACAGCCGCCGAGCAGATTGCTGATCGGCTTGGTCTCGTCGAAGGTGCCCCATCTGCCGTTTCCGTAATCATCGGCGTCTCCACCCACCATCCCACCCGCACTGCCGCCATTGTTCATCGGCGGGATCTCCTCCGGCACAATAGCCACTCCCCGGAACAGGAAAAAGCTCCGGCAGAGTATGCCGAACATCGAATGAATCCGATATCCCAATGAAGGGCGTGCAGCAAGGACAGGGGAGGAAACGAGGGTTGATAGAACCAGAAGCGCCGTCAGGAGCAGAACCAGCTTCTTCATGCTACCATCTCCTCCTTATGGAACCCTCAGGTTCCATAACACACATCACGAACCCCAGTCACCATAAGTATAGTAACGCGCAAGGGCGCCGAAGTCAAATAATAATTCGGAAACGGTTGTGTAACGTAGGGTGTGCACTTTATTAAGTCTGTGGGGTGGAAAGAGAAAGGGTGTACTCTCCGAAACGGCGACCAAACCATAAGGAGGGCACACCCATGCGCGAACTGAACTTCGCGGCAAAGCAGAGCATAGCGGAAGCGTTTGAAGAAATCAACGATGGTTTTGAGCCGGACGTTGATGTTGTTATGGAGCGGGATATGACGAAGTCGCTGAACGTGATACTGCAGGTTGATGCGTGGCGGCAGCTTGGGGCCGGGTTGTACGAGCGGACGATGGGGCGCGCGGGATATCGGTGCGGAAGTCGGCCGCGGCGGCTTATCACGACGAAGGGGACGTATGATCTGCGGGTTCCGCGGGCGCGAGGAGTGCCACTGCAGTTTCGGCTCTTTGACCGGTATCGGCGGATGCAGAAGCACGTTGACGAAGTGCTCCGGGAAGCGTATATCGGCGGCTTCAGCACGCGGCGGACCGGAGAGGTGCTGCAGCTCGTGTTGGGGACGCGGGTGAGTGCGCAGACGGTCTCCCGCGCGGCCAAGGCGCTCACGCCCTTGGTGAAGCGGTTCCACCGGCGGGAACTCGAGGATCGGTACCGGGTGTTGTTGCTGGACGGGGTGACGCAGAGAATCAAGGGCGCAAAGGGCACGGCCGTGATGAAGATCGTGCTTGTGGCATACGGCATCACGTGGGAGGGACAGCGGGAGCTCATCGACTTCATGGTGAGCCCTTCGGAGAGCGAAGCTGCCTGGTGGGGGTTCCTGAACCGGCTCCATAAGCGGGGACTCGAAGGGGAAGCTCTCGAGCTCATCGTGAGCGACGGCTCGCCGGGGCTCGTGAAGGTGATCCAGTACTTCTATCCCCTGGTCAAGCATCAGCGTTGCTGGGCTCACAAGCTGCGCAACGTCGCCGACAAGGTGAACAAGCGCGATCAGAAGCTCGTGCTCGCCGGGGCGAAGAAGATCTCGGTCGCTCCGCACCGCAAAGCCGCCATAGAGGCCTTCAAGCGCTGGCGCGACCAATGGATCAACCAATATCCCAAGGCCGTTCGATGCCTCGAGAAAGATCTTGAAACGCTCCTCACCTGCTTCGACTTCCCCAGGGAACTTCGAAGACACATCCGAACAACGAACATGATCGAACGCTCGTTCAGGGAGGTGAGACGCAGAACGAGACCCATCGGTTGCTTCAACAACGTTGATAGCTGTGAGCGGATCATCTATGCCGTAATCGTCTATCAAAACGCCCATTGGGAGGGAAAACCCTTAGCCCATTTTGCACACAATAGTTGACACTACCTTCCGCACGATGGGCGCACCCACTATGAAAAATGCAGCCGGGCGAATATTTTCATATTCAACGGACCGCTCTTGCAGCCCTCCCAACCGCAACCCGATTATCTCAAAAAGGGATATCTACGTCAAGGGAGATTTATCATCATTTATCATCATTTCCGGGATGTATTGACTGGCTCGACTGAGTGTGTTCTTGGTCGGCCATAAGGCCCCGCTACTTCTACTTGGGCATCTCGTGAACGATCTTCGTCGTCTCCACGCTTACAGTGCAAACGCGGCGCAGCAGATCGATGACGTGCTCCTTGTAATCGGCGAAACGATAGGTGTTGAATTTCTCGCGGATGGTAGGATCTTTCGGCTTGCGCTCCTTGTAGCGTTCGAGCACCCATTCGAGAGCCGTATATGTCACCAGCCGATAATCCCACGCTTCCGGTGGCACGCCGCGAAGCGTGGTGAGCGTATCGATCTCGATTTCGCCCGTTTCTTTGCGAGCGATGAGCCGCGGAACAATGGCCTTGCGCGTCGATTGAGGGTCTTTATCCTCGCGCGTCAACTTGTATGGCTCGACCTGTTCATAGTTCAAATGCAAATCCATGAGCTGCCGTCCCCATTCAGCCCACTTTTCAAAGTCATCATAGAATGGGATGCGAGGAAACTCACGCTTGAGATTCACCGCATATTTGTGGCGATAGACCGGATTGTGCAAAACGGCATAAATGTAGTGAAAGATTCTGTCCTTGGTAATTCTAGATCCGAGGTCTGGAAAACGCTCGCGAAAGAGCCTTAACACCAAGTCGGATATGTTGTCCATTCGCTCGCCGGTTTCCCCATAAGCGTAGAGCGGCAGGCACTGCGAGTCACCTGTGAAGTGCAGATCTACCGGATATTTGGATCCCAAGACACTGAAACCCCTATCTCCGATATTCATGCATATTATCAAGTTCTTACCCTTGCCGGCAGGGAATATTGCTGGCATTCTGTATTGCATCTCGTTCAGGCCATGGTCGAAGTACAGTTTCCTCTTAGCAAACGGGCGATAGAGACAATCAATGATCTTCGCAGCTTCGAACTCGTACTTCTTGCCCGTTATCAGATCCTTCTTTACGGCCCGAGTCCATTTGATTGCGTTGTTCATTCCATCGGAAAGATCTTTGCCTTCAGTAGAAACGAAACGTCGAATTACTTCTGCATTATAGAACCCAATTAAATAGCGAACTTTCTCCTGCAGTTCATTTTCGGCTTCAGAGTAAACCCACTCGTCTCGGTTGGTGACAACTCCCAGCGAGAACAACTTGAAGATTGCCCGCTGCTCTTCCGCCCCCTTTCTGGTTTTAGCTTCTTTGCTGGCAATCGGAATAAGCTCATCCCAATCACTTTCAGCCAGATTAAGCCAGTTGTGGGTCTTATCGGGATGAATAGGTTGGAATTTCAGATCGGCAAATTGATTGTCATGCAGGTATGCTTTCTTGTCCTCGGCGGGGACATAATCCTCAACGGCGTTATACCAAATGCGGCAGCCTTTCTCGCCCTCCTTGCGCACCAGGAAATAGATCGCCACCCCTACGCGAATTTGATCGCTAAAGACGTTTCCACCCTCGCGTCGTCGCCGCTCGCCGCTCGTTCGGGCATTGCCCTTCAGATCGATGGCGTAGATCTCG
>JBAZPL010000007.1:0-25998 GCA_041648155.1 Candidatus Krumholzibacteriia bacterium | reverse complement strand
GCGGCGCTCAGCGCGAGCGCCTCCTTCGCGGCGCCGAGGGTCGCGGCGCCGAGGCCGAGCCGCCCGCACGCGAGTATGCGCATGCCGACGATGACCCCGCGTCCCGCGCGTCCGAGGAGATTCTCGTACGGGATCTTCACGTCCTCGAAGACGAGCTCGGCCGTTTCGGAGCCGCGGATGCCCATCTTGTGCTCGATCTTGCCGATGGAGAATCCGGGAGAGCCCTTCTCGACGATGAAGCTCGAGGCCTTGCCGTCGGCCTTCCCGCCCAAGTGTTTGGCGAATACGGTGAAGACGTCGGCGAAGCTCCCGTTCGTGATGAAGGTCTTGCGTCCATTGAGGAGCCAGTGATCCCCCTTGTCCTCGACGGTCGACTCGCTGTTGAAGGCGTCCGAGCCGGCGTTCGATTCGGTGAGGGCGAACGCGGCTATCATGCGCCCCTCGGCGAGCGGCACGAGGTACTTCTGTTTCTGCTCCTCGGTGCCGAACAGATAGATGCCGGAGCTCCCGATGCTCTGATGAGCGCCGATGAAGGTCGCGGTCGAGGCGCAGCCCCGCCCGATCTCCTCCTGGACGATGCAGTAGCCCGTCTCGCCCATGCCGGAGCCGCCGTATTCGGGGGGAAACGAAACTCCGAGGAGCCCGAGATCGGCGATCTTCTTGATGAGCTCCTTCGGTATCTTCTCTTCCTGGTCGATTTTTTCCGCGATGGGTTTGATCTCGTTATCGACGAACTTGCGGACCATGTCCCTGAGCATTTTTTGCTCGTCAGTGAAGGTCCAATCCATGCTCATTCCTCCTCGTTCGGGAAGGGGAAGGATAAAAACCGGCCGCACCCTTTGTCAAGGGAAATGAGTTGAAGCGGCGCCAAGCGTATGATAACGTTCGAAATCCGCGTGGCGCGCGGGTGGCGCCCGGCGCGGGTCCTGTCGGCGATTGCACCCCGCACGTGCTCGCTCGCAAAGCTCGCTGCGCTCCGTGCGGGGGCCCCATCGCCGCCACCCGCACGGGAGAAATGAACGATGAACTCGAGAGCGAATTTGAAGGAGCCGAGGGACGAGTGGCTCCCCCGCGGGAGACGCGCGGCGACGGCGACCTTGAGCCGAATCGTTCCCGCCGTGCGGAAGGCCGTCCGGGGAGATCCTGTCCCGTCCGTCACGGAGATCGCGCGGCGGAGCCGCTCGCCGTTCAAGGTGCTCGTCTCGACGGTGATCAGCGCCCGGACGAAGGACGAAGTGACGGGGGAAGCGGCAAGGCGGCTTTTCGCGAAGGTCTCGACACCGCGGGCGCTCTCGACCCTTCCCGCGAAGCGCATAGAGGAACTGATTTACCCCGCCGGATTCTATCGCACAAAGGCGAAGGCGATCCGCGCTCTTTCGGCGAAGCTCGTGAGCGAGTTCGGAGGCCGCGTCCCCGATACGATGGAAGGGCTTCTCTCGCTCCCCGGTGTCGGAAGAAAGACGGCGAACCTCGTTCTCACGCTCGGGTTCAGTCTGGCCGGTATCTGCGTCGACACGCACGTGCACCGGGTCGCGAACCGGCTCGGGATCATCAAGACGTTTCGTCCCGTGGAGACCGAAGCGTGCCTCCGCGCGACGCTCCCGAAGGGGCACTGGCTCGAGATCAACGATCTTTTGGTGACGTTCGGCAAATCGATCTGCGCGCCGGTATCGCCGCGATGCTCGATTTGCCCGATCGCGCGCTCGTGCGCCCGCGCCGGGGTCGCTCGCTCGCGCTGAGCGCCTGAATTGAGGCGGCGATGAGATGAATGGATGCAGGAATATCAGGAGGAGGTCATCGATGCGTCGTCTCTGTCTGTTCGTGCTGGCTATGGTGATAGGCTCCCGGGCCGTCGCGGCCGACCGCCCGGCGGCCGGCTCCGCCTTCGATCGATTCTTCACCGCGAAGACGCTCAGGATCGATCTCTACCATACCGGCGACGCGAAGGAGGAGACGTACAGCCTCGACGAGACGAGGGTCGAGGAGAACTGGGCTGGAAACCCGCGCAACCTCCTCGATACGCTCAATCTGGGCAGCTGCATTCTCCGCGTGTTCGATATCAAAACGAACACGATGATCTATTCCCGGGGCTATTCGACGCTTTTCGACGAATGGAAGACGACCGACGAGGCGATCGCCGGATTCCCTCGAACCTTTCACGAATCATTGATAATCCCGCTGCCGAAGGCGCCCGTGCAGGTGAGGATCGATACGAGGGATCGGAAGAACATATTCAGGGCCGTCTATGATCTCGTCGTCGATCCCGCCGATTATCACGTCGGCACGGAGCGGCGCTTCACCGGCGTCCGCGTGCGGCAGCTTCTCGACGGCGGTCCCTCTCCGAACAGGGTGGACGTCGTCGTTCTCGGCGACGGCTACGATCAGAACGAGATGCACAAGCTCCGCGGCGACGCCGAGAGGCTTCTGAATGCGCTCTTCGATACCGAGCCGTTCAAGAGCAGGAAGCGCGATTTCAACGTGCGTCTCATCGAGGCGGCATCGGCCGAATCCGGAGTCGACGAGCCGCGCGAGGGCAAATACCGGAACTCGATCCTCGGGCTCTCGTTCAATGCGTTCGATATCTCCCGGTACATGCTGACCTTTTCCAACAAGGTCATGCGCGACGTCGCCGGCAACGTGCCCTGCGACGCCATGATCCTGATCGCGAACACCAAGCGATACGGCGGAGGAGGGATCTTCAATCTCTATTCGGCCGGATGCTCGAACAACGAGTTCGACGCCTACGTTTTCACGCACGAGTTCGGCCATTCGTTCGCCGGGCTCGGCGACGAGTACTACAGCTCGCAGGTTGCGTACAACGATCTTTACCCGAAAGGGATGGAGCCGTGGGAGCCGAACATCACGGCGCTCCTCGATACGGCGAGAGTGAAATGGGGGGACCTCATCCTCGAGATGACCCCGGTCCCGACGCCGGACGATTCGGCGCACGCCGGCGTCGTCGGAGCCTTCGAAGGGGCGGGGTATTCGGCGAAGGGGCTCTATCGGCCCTGCCGCGACTGCATCATGTTCTCCAAGAGGGTCGGGCCGTTCTGCCCGGTTTGCAGACGGGCCATCGAGCGGATGATGGACTACTATACGAAGTGACCGGTCACGGCCCCACGTTCATGAGGCGGTCGCCTCTCAGAAAATCGTCCGTGTTGTAGTCCTCGGTGAATTGGAGCTGCCGGTACTCTGCGTCGAGGATCGAAAAGTGGCTCCGCTCCATGCTCGCGAGGTATTCGAGCATCGACCGGCTGCTCTGGTCGTGTGTTTTCTTCGCGAGCCCCATGTAGAAGTCGTCGGCTTTCTTCTCCGCTTCCATCGCCGCGGCGAAGAGCTCCTTGAGCGTCGCCCCGGCCGGAAGGATATCGTCGATGCTCGGGACGAGCGTGTTCGGCGGCATGCTCAGATCCACCCCGGGGAACTTCTTCCGGTAGGCCTCCGTGAGGATCCGCTCATGGTTCATCTCCTGTGACGCGAGAAAGTCCAGCTTCGCCTTGAGGTCGGGATTCTTCGCCTTTTCGTTCATCCGGCGGTAGAGCTTTATCGCTTCGATCTCGGACTTTATCGCGATGCTGAGGACTTCGAGCGTCGTGAGGTCGCGTTCACGTGCCATGACGGTTTCCTTTCATGCAGGCTCACTTTTCACTTTACTTGCATCGAGGGCAAAATTACCTTAATAGAGGAAAGCGATAAGAATTCTTATTGATAATAGGCTGTCGCGCCCCCGCGTGTCAAGGAAGGAAGCCAGGGAGGTTCATCGAAATGGATGGCACGAATAAGCTCGAAGCTCTCAAGCTCGCGCTCTCGAACGAGGAGAAGGAACGCGATTTCTATCTGGCGCACGCGAAGCGCACGAAGGACGCTCTCGGCAGGCAGATGTTCGAATCGATCGCGGCCGACGAGAACGAGCACTACAAGCGGCTCGTTGAGCTCCACAAAAAGCTCGAAGAGCGCAATAAGTGGCCCGATGGGTTCTCGATCGAAATCCCGACGCGGGTCACGGAGGCGCTCGGCCGTCTCGTGAAAGAGGCGACGAATTCCCCCGAGAACGACGACGACGACATAGCGGCGGTCAAGACGGCGATCGATTTCGAGCACAAAGGGGAGAACTTCTACGAGAAGCTCGCCGAGCAGGCCAAGGACAAGGCCGAGAAGCGGTTTTTCACCCTGCTCGCGGCGATGGAGCGCGAGCACCGGCTCTCGCTCGAGGATACGCTCGAGTATTTCACCGATCCGGAGGGGTGGATGGAGCGCAAGGGGGGACGGCATCTGGACGGCGCGTGAGCGCTACAGCGTGAGGCCGCCGTCGACGACGATCGTCTGTCCCTGGATCCAGGAGGCCTCGTCCGAGAGAAGAAACACGGCTACCGCGGCGATCTCTTCGGGTTTCGCGATACGGCCGGCGGGCGTTCGATCCTTCCACGCCTCGAGGAGCTTTTCCTTTTCGGGAAAATAGTCGAGCGCCGCGGTGTCGACGGGTCCGCCGGAGACGGCGTTCACGTTGATACCGCGCGGGGCGAGCTCCTTCGCGAAATACCGGACAAGCGTTTCGAGAGCCGCCTTGCTCGCGCCCACCGCGGCGTAGCCGGGCAGGCACGAGAAGCTCCCGATCGACGAAACCGCGACGATCTTCCCTCCCGATTCGGGAAAGAGCTTCACCGCTTCCTGCGCGCCGAGCAGGAACGCGCGGGCGTTCGCGTTGAGGGCGAGGTCCCAGCCGAATTTCCCGATGCGGGTCGCGGGGCCGAGAACGCCTGAAACGGCGTTCGAGACGAAGATGTCGAGCCCGCCGAACGCCTCCTTCACGGCCGCGAAGAGGTGTTTCACCTCTTTCGGTTCCGAGACGTCCGCTTTCACCCGCAGCGCCCGCCGGCCGAGCCGCTCGATCGCGAGAACCGTTTCTTCGGCGGCCTGATTGTTCTTCACGTAATTGACGGCGACGTCGGCGCCGAGGACCGCGAGCCTGAGGGCGATCGCGCGACCGATGCCGCGGGAGCCTCCCGTGACGAGAGCTCGTTTTCCCGCAAATTGTTCCATACGATTCACCAGCCCGGCAGCGCGTCCTCGCCTGTGAGGAACTTGAGCGCTTCGATCGCCGCCTGACATCCGCTTCCCGCGGCCGAGACCGCCTGGCGATAGCGCGGATCCTGCACGTCTCCCGCGGCGAAGACGCCCTCTACCGACGTGCGCGTCCCGCGGGTCACGATGTAGCCCTTTTCGTCGAGGTCGATCTTTCCCCTGAACAGGCGCGTCGCGGGCTCGTGGCCGATCGCGACGAAGATGCCGTCGACGGGAAGCTCTTTCGTTTCGCCGGTCTTGACGTTCTTGAGGACGAGCGCGGTGACTTTGTTCTGCGCCGGATCGAGCATGTCCTCGACGGTCGAATTCCATTCAAAATCGATTTTCGGGTTGTCGAGCGCCCGCTTTTGCATCGCCTTCGATGCGCGGAGCTCCTCGCGCCGGTGAACGATGGTCACCCGGCTCGCGAATCTCGTGAGGAACGTCGCCTCCTCGATCGCCGCGTCCCCGCCTCCCAGGACGGCGACGTGTTTGCCCGTGAAGAAAAATCCGTCGCATGTCGCGCACGCCGAAACTCCCTTGCCGCGGAGCTTCATCTCCGATTCGAGCCCGAGCCAGCGGCACGCGGAGCCCGTCGCGACGATGATGGCGCGCGTCTCGACGGCCCTTTTCCCGATCGCGATTGTGAACGGTTTCGTTTCGAGATCGATCGCCGTGACCTCTCCGAGGTCGAATTCGGCGCCGAATTTCGCGGCCTGCGCGCGCATGCGTTCCATGAGCTCGGGACCCTCGATGCCGTCGGGGAATCCGGGGAAATTATCGACGGCGGACGTGATCGTGAGCTGTCCGCCGGGCTGCGCGCCCGAGACGACGAGCGTCGCGAGCTCGGCGCGGCGCGTATAGATTGCCGCGGTGAGGCCCGCGGGACCCGATCCGATGATGGTGACGTCGTACATGGAAATCCCTCCCGTGAGTCTGAGCTTCGGAGTATAGGGTCCGCAAAGGGCGAGGACAAGGGAAAACGAGGATATCCGCGGGACTCCGTTGAAGCAGTCGTATGCTTCATCGTATCCGCGCGCGGCCGGCACGCTCGCGACTTGACAGCCGGCGCATTCTCGCGGATACTTGCGGCAGCAACGATGAACGACCACTATTCGGGGAGCCCCTCGCGGCGATCGATCCGGCCGGGGCTGAGAACCTGGAGGAGATTCAGGGACCCGTTGAACCTGATCAGGTTAGAACCTGCGGAGGGAGGACCCATGAACGCTCTGAAATTGCCCGATCTCGGCAAGATCCATCCGGAGTTTTTCGACCGCGTCATCTACCCCCGTCTCGGCGCCCAAGATGATAATGTCGTGATCGGTCCGCGTCACGGCGTCGACTACGGTGTCATCAGAATCGGCGACGAGGTCATGGCGCTGTCGACCGATCCGTTCTTCATCGTTCCGTCGCTCGGATTCGCGCGCGCGGCCTGGTTCGGCTTTCACATCATATTCTGCGACGTGGCCGTCTCCGGGCTCACGCCGAAGTACCTCACGATCGATCTCAACCTTCCGCCTGAAACGACCGAGGAGCAGCTCGAGGAACTGTGGAGCGCCGTGCACGAGGAAGCGCGGCGATATGGAATCAGCGTCGTCACGGGGCATACCGCGCGGTACACCGGATGCAACTATCCGATGGTCGGCGGGGCGACGGCGATCGCGATAGGCGAAGAGAAGCATTTGCGGGGTCCCCACCGGGCGAAAATCGGGGACGAGATCTTGATAACGAAGGGACCGGCGATAGAGACGACGGGTCTCCTCGCCGCGCTGTTCCCGCAGAAATTCGTCGAAGCGGGAGGGGAAGCCTTCCAGAAGGAAGCCGCCGCCATGTTCACGCAGATGAGCGTTCTCGACGAGTGCGCGATCGCGCGGACGTTTAAGGGAGTTCACGTCATGCATGACGCGACCGAGTGCGGCATCTGGGGCGGGCTCTACGAGATGGCGCGGGCGGGGGCATATGGAATGCGGGTCGAACAGGATCTGATACCGGTCCAGCCGGTCGTGAAGAAGACCGCCGAGATCTTCGGCTTCGATCCCTTCTGTTCGATCAGCGAGGGAACGCTCATCGTCGCCGTCGACGGCCGCGACGCCGACGAGCTCGTGGCCGCCCTCGCGGCGGAAGGCATTTCGAGCGCGAGCTGCGGCGAGATAGTTCCGGAAAAGGAAGGATTGAGGGTAATCCGGGGGGGCGCGGCGACGGAGCTGGAGCATCCGGTAACCGATCCATACTGGAAGCTCGCCGCCGAGCTGGGAGGGTAATCCTCGGGGCGGTCGAAAAAGCGCTCGTCGTTCATGCCGGGAGGTAGTATTATCATAAGGCCGGGAGGAAAACGATGGAGAATTCCAAAGAGGAGCGGGACGGGAAGCTCGTCGAGCTCGCGAAGGTGCAGGGGGATTTCGAAGCCCAGGTTCTCAAGGGGATGCTCGAGTCCGAAGGAATCGAAGTGGCTGTCCGCACGGGCGTTACTCCGAACATCCTGCCGTTCACGGTCGACGGCCTCGGACAGGTGAAGCTTTTCGTCAAGGAGAGCGACCTCGAGGCGGCGAAGGCCCTCATGAGGGAGAACGAAGAGAGGGAGAGAGACGGCGAGCCCGAAGATCCTGACGATGCCGGGGCTTGCAATTAAGCGTCGGGTTTTATACTATCCCGTATACGTGGGGGCTTAACTCAGCGGTAGAGTGCTATCCTCACACGATAGAAGTCGTAGGTTCAAATCCTACAGTCCCCACCAGTCTTTTTGTCATTTGAGCTCTTCGGCGTATTTCTTCTGAAGCCCGGCGAGGCGCGGATCCTCGCGCAGTGCCAGCGCCGCGCCGCAGACGTCCGCGGCGCTGACGACGAGCGAATCGCCGTTGAATGTCACGGACACTTCGGTGAACGACCATTCTTTCTCTCCCGTATCGACCACGACCGTCGAGCCGACGCGCTCCTCGTGCGTTCTCTTGTGCTCGCGATGCCCGTTCAGGACGACGTCTATCCCCGGCACTTCCCGGGCGAGCTCGAGGCTTTTCTGCCAACCGAGGTGGCTCACCGCGATGACGAGATCGCACCCCTGGGTGCGCAGATTCGCCGCCGCCACGAGCGCCGAGAGCTTCGGATCGATGACGTTGTATCTCCGAGCGCCATCCGCGCCGTCACGGTAGATAAAAGAAGGCAGAACGACCGAAAAAATGCCGACGCGCACGGCGTCCCTGCGGCCGAAGAGCGTTCGGGAGCCTCCGATATCCCTGACGATCGATTCGGGGGCCACGGGCTTTCTCAGGGTACGGTCGAGGATGTTCGAGTTCACGAGAGGGAGGCCGTAGCGTTTCGCGGCCGCGAGGCACCCCTCGATTCCGGCTCGCGTCTCGAATTCGCCGATGCCGACGGCGTCGTACCGGAGGAGCTTCATCGCCTCGAAGAAGTAGCGTTCCTTCAGGTCATGCTGCCTCGTGTCCGCCGGCAGCGAAAAATCGCCGGCGTCGATGACGAGCACCGCTCTCTCGATTCGCCTCTTTTCGACGAGGGAAGCCCACCGGGCCATCCCGCATTGCTTGTTCTTCTTTCAGCCGCATGGTTCGCGGTAGCCGGCGAGCTGATTCGTGAAGAAAACGCTGAGCGCGGTTCCCGGCGCGGGCGCCTCTCGCGAGCGCTCGGATCTCGCCATGCGCGAGCGAATGGGGAGATAGACGGCGATAAGGGCGGCGAGGATCACGAGCGCCGGGACGAGAAGCGGCGAGCGTTTATGAACCCTTGTTCTTTCCATATTTTTTCAGCTTCGCGTAGACGGTCGGTTTCGATATGCCGAGGACCGCGGCTGCTTTCGTTTTATCGCCGATCTTCTCGACGACCTTGCTCACGATCATCCCCTCGATCCGGGGAAGGATCGGGTCTCCCGTCGAAAGTTCGACGTTCGCGAGAAGCGTATCGATCGTTTCCTCGATCGTCGCGCGCGACTCCGCCCGGGCGCTCTCGGGACGCTTCAGGATGCAATCGGGCAGATCTTCAGGAAGAATCGTCTCTTTCTTCGAGATAATGATGATCCGGTTGATGAGATTTTCGAGCTCACGCACGTTTCCCGGCCAGTCATAGGAAATGAACAGCGACATCGCCTCGGCGGAGATCTTTTTCTGGGGGATGCCGTAAAGCCGGCAGAAGGTCGAGAGGAAATGATTGCAGAGCGGTTCGATGTCTTCGGCGCGCTCCTTGAGATCGGGAACGCGAATCGGAAAGATATTGACCCGGTAGTAGAGGTCCTCGCGGAACCTGCCCTCACTCACGAGGCCGAGGAGGTCCTTGTTCGTCGCGGTGATGATGCGAACGTTCGTCGAGATCGTGATCGTTCCGCCGAGCCGGTAGAACTTCTGGTTCTCGAGGACGTGGAGGAGTTTCGGTTGGAGCCGCAGCGGCATGTCGCCGATCTCGTTGAGGAAGATCGTCCCGCCGTTCGCCGATTCGAAATGACCGATCCGCTGCTTGTGCGCGCCCGTGAAAGCCCCTTTCTCGTGGCCGAAAAGTTCGCTCTCGAGAAGCTCGTCCGGAATCGCCGAGCAGTTGAGCGAAACGAACGGCCTTTCGGCGCGGCATCCGCCGTAATGAATCGTCTTGGCGATGAGATCCTTCCCCGTTCCGTTCGATCCCGTGAGGAGGACCGTCGTGTCCATGTCCTTGATTCCCTCGACGAGCTCGTAGATGTGCCGCATCGGGGCGGACGTGCCGATCAGATCCTGGAACGTGACGTGTTCCTTGGGCCGCGCGATCGCGCTCTTCACGACGGAGCGTGATTTTTCGAGATGATCGATCCTCTCGACGAGGAGCATCTTTTCGAGGGCCGCGGCCGCTTCCTGGCTGAAGAAGAGAAGGAGGCTGTGGTCCTCGTCCGTCGTCCGGGCGGAGCTCCGGGTCGAGTCGAGGTAGAGGAAATCCACCGCTTCGCCCTGAATACGCAGCGGAACGCAGATGAGGCGCGGGTGTTCCTCGAGAAATTCGGGGGGAACCTTGCCCTCGGGAATCGTCGTGCGCGAGACGTCGAGCGGATATCCGAGCCGGAGCGCCATGGAGAGAACGGCGCCGATGTTCCGGTCGGCGAGCATGCTCCCCGCCGTGAAAGCGCCGCTCGCTGCCGCGATGCGGAATGAATCGTGGCCTTCGGCCTTCGTGAGAAACGCCGCGCGATCCATCGCGGTGATCCGCCGGGCCGTCTCGACTATCGTTGCCCGAAGCGTTTCCTGATCGCGAGCCGTCCGCATGAGGGAGGCGAGTCTGCAGAGCGCTCGAAAGCGGTCCGAGTCGCTGACGATCTGGTCGCGGCTGAGGGGGGATCGCGCTTCGAGCGCGTCCTGAAGCAGCCGCGCCTGCTGCGGGGCCTGCTCTCCCCCGGCGACGAGGGACATTGCCCGCAGGAGATACTCCCGGGCAAGCGGCTCGTTCCCTTCTTCGAGGTAGAGGTTTCCGATGTCGGCGGCGACGGCGGAAGCCGCGTTCTTTTTCCCGAGAAGCGACAGTTCGAGGCTTGCCCCTTCGAGCTTGTAGCGGCCGTCTTCGCGCTTGCCTTCGGCGAGAAGTATTTTTCCCTCGAGCAGGTTGAGAAGCGCCGTTTCAAGACGGGAACCGATTTTCTGGTTCAGGGATCGCGCCTGGGCCAGAAGCTCTTTCGTTTCGGGGAGCTTGCCGAGGGCGAAGTTGAGATCGCCGAGCTTTCGGTATACGACTGCTCGCTCCCTGAGCGATTTCGTTTTATCGCAGAGGTGCAGATCCTTCGCGTAGCAGCTCTGCGCTTTCTCGTAATTGCCCTGGAGGAACCATATCTCGCCCATCGTGCCGTACGATTCGGCGAGGAGCTGCTGGTTGCCGATCTCCTCCGCGAGGCGCGAGGCGGTGATGCAGCTTCGCTCGGCGTCCTTGATCTGCTCGAGGTCGAGGTACACGAGGGCAAGGTTGAGGTGCGCGGCGGCGAGCCCGGGGAGGTTCTCGTGCCGCTTTTTGATCTCCATGCTTTTCGTGAAGCATTCGAGCGCTTCGGCGACCAGGCCGAGGGAGCGATACACGAGGCCGAGGTTGTTGTAGCTCGCGGCGATGCCGATTTCGTCGCCGCACTCCTCGCGGAGCGCGAGACAGCGCTTGTAGCAGAGAATCGCGTCGTCGTACCGGCTCCGGTTCCAGTTGATCGTGCCCATGAGGTTGTAGGCCTGCGCGATCTCCGCCGGATTCTGTTTCTCGTCGAGCAGCTTGTGCACGACGAGGCAGTGCTCCCACGAACGGTCGAACGCCCCGAGACGGTAGTGGATCCAGGCGATGTCATTGTAGAGCTTGGCGCGCTCGCTCGAGAGGAGCTTTTCCCCGTGAGTGTCGAGCGCTTTTTCGAGGAGCTTCTCCGCCTTGAGGAATTCCCCCCTCTTCTCCAGAATCTCGCTCTCGCGCCTCGCTGCCTCGACCGCAAGGTTCCGGAAGCGCGCAGGCTCCTCCTCGCGGGCGATCCCTTCGCGGCACCGGTGGAAAAAGCATTCCGCCCGTTCCATGCTTCCCGTCAGCGAGAAGTGGTTGCCGAGCTCGAGGTAAAGGTTGAAGCGCGTGTCGACGGGGAGCGCCCGGTCGAGCTTTTCGTCCATGTAGCTCGCGTTGAAGCAATTGAGCGCGGCGAGCTTCTTCCGTTTCATGAAGGACCGGAGTATCTCGAGGCCTTTGAGCGCGGCCTCTTCTCTCGCGCCGCTCCGTACGAGATGAAAGAATGTGTAGAGCGAAGGGGCGTTTCTCATTTCCGCGAGGAGGCGCGCGATGCTTCGATGGATCGATTCTGTCCTTTCCGGCGGTAGGTTTCGCAGGACCTCCCGGGCCGCGGAGCCGCTCGCCGGCGAGTACACGATCGCGAGGTTGCCGCCGGCGAGGCTCGAAGTTTCGACGCGTGATTTCACGAGACCGCGCGCGACAAGGTTCTGCAGCGCCGTGTAAATGCCGTTCTCCTCCGGCGCGAAAATGCCGAGCAGGAACGAAAGCGGGACTTCGAAACCGAATACCGCGAGAAATCCGAGAACCGATCGTTCCTCGCCGGAGAGGGCGTCGAGGAATCCCGAGCCGAGCGCGCCGAGCTCCCGGTCGTCCCGGCGCCGGCCCGGGGCGGGGAGCTCGATTTCCCTGATCTCGATCGCCCGTTTGGATACTCCTTCCCTGACGTGCCGCGCAAGGAGCGGCGCGTCCGCGCTGCCCGAGAGCACGACGAGATTGCAGCGCTCGATCGCCTGGCACACGCAATCGACGACGTGGCATGCCAGCAGCGGCTCATCTCCATGATCGTCGACGATGACGAAATCGTGGCTGTAGCCCGTCTCCCGATCGGCCGGATCCTGGTAGAGAGCAAGATCTCCCGCGATGCCGCCGTGCCGGAAACCCCATTCGGTCATGAGGCGATGCGCGATGAATTCCAGAAAGTGCGTTTTCCCGCCGCCGCGTACGCCGGTGACGATCACGATCTGTTTTTCCCCTTCGCGCGCCTTGAGGGCGGCGTGCTTCATCGCGCGCACGGGCGCGGACGGCGGAGGCGTTTGGAACAGTCTCGCCGGGAAGAAGTGCCCTTGCGGGAGCGCCTCTCCGGCACACCCGGCGAGCTCATCGAGCACGGAGCGGAACTCGGCGGCGGTTGTCTCCCGAGCGAGCGACTGAAGCCGGACGGCGAGGCGCTTGATCCGTCCGGCGGTTTCGTGATCGAGGTAAGGGGCGAAGATCGAGAGCACGTTCCCCAAGGCGCGAAGATCCCCGAAAGGCGCTCCCGGAACGCTCATGAGACCGGGAGGGTCCGCCGACATGCGGCGCAGGCAATCACCGGGAAGAAGGTAGGCGACCGGGAGTATGCCCGGTTTGTCGTGCGCCATATAGAACGATTCGAGATTGAGATTGCAGAAACAGAGTCCCTCCCCGATGCGCGCGAGGACGTAGGCCATGATCGTGCGCATGATTTCCGCGGCCTCGTCCGGTTTCATCCGCGGGAGTGCGTTCACCAGGGGCTTGATATCCGCGTAAGGGAGGAGGAACGTGAGCGAACCGTTCGCTTGCTGGAGCGAGATGACCGCCGGCGCGAGCTTCCCGGAACGGGAGAAGAGATAATCCCGCATTCTCAGATCTTCGATCGACAGGGAAACGCCCGGAGGCGTATCGACGGAAAACAGGAGATACTCCCGTTCGCTCAATGAATCGGCAACGCTGTATCCATGCCAGGGAGGATACTCCCCGAGCGTTTTCCTTATGGAATACCTCGCGTTGAGCGCATCCTTTGCTTTCTCGCCGTACATGAAAACCCCTGTATTTGTTAAGTTTCTTACCTGGTTAAAATACTTTACATCAAAGAGGCGGAATTATCAAGGGAAACTTGGGAATGAAACGGCGTCAAATACTCTATTGTACAGCCAGGTTCAAGGGATGTAGAGCAGCCTTCCGCAATTCTCGCACGTTTGGAGCTCATTTCTGCTCACCGCGGAAAAAAACGAAGTGGGGAGCTTGACGAAGCACCCGAGGCAGAGGCTTCCCGTGACGGGGAGGATAGCCACGGTGAAGTGCTCGGTAAGCTTCTCGTAGCGCTGAAGGAGTCCTTTCGGCGCTTTCTTCGAGAGCTTCTCCCTCGCTTCCTGGAGCTCGCTCAGGCCGGTGAGCTTGAAACCGAGGTTCTGCAGCTCCTTGGATGTAGCTTTATCCTTCACCTCTTTGATCATGATATCAAGGTCTTGAAGGGCGATGAGGATCCGATGCTCGTCTCTCACAGATCCTTATCCTCCAGAATCTTCACGAGCGATTGAAAATCGGCGACCTCGTAGAGGCTCTTGAGCTTCGCAGGCTTCTGAATCAGGCCGATAAGCTCGCTCAGGATCGCGAGGTACGTTTCGGATCCCTTATCGGACGGCGCAAGAATAAGGAAGAAGACCTTCGTCGGCTTTCCGTCGAGCGCGTCGAAATCCATGCCGGACGCCGAGCGGGCGAAGAGAACGGAAAGTTCCTTGATGGCGAGCGACCGCCCATGCGGGAAAGCGACGCCGTTGCCGAGCCCCGTGCTGCCGAGGCTTTCCCGGTTCTTCAGCATCTCGATGATGAAGTGCTCGTCCGAGATCTTGTTTTTGACGGCGAGATGATGCACAATCTCCGTGAGCACGCTCATCTTCTTGCGCGACCGGAGATGAAATATGCAAAGATCTTCTTCGAAGAACGAAATAAGCTTACTAGCTTCCATACTTTTCATAATATAGCATGCTCCCGCGAACATTGTATAACAATTTCATCTTCTTTGGGTAATAAATTTTTGATACTCTCGGGCGCGCTCGTATTTCACCGATTGAATCAGGGAATTCACCTGCTGCGGAGGCCATGGAAACTACTCAAGGGCTTGTCATACGGATCAAGGGCGCCGCTTTCTTCGTCGAAAGCGGCTTCGGAGAGATACGATGCTCTCTCCGGGGGCGGTTTCGCCTCGGGGACACGCCCGAGGAGGTGCTTCCCGTCGTCGGAGACACCGTCACGGTCAGTATCGAGCGAGGCGGCGGTGCGGGGGGGACCCAGGGCGTAATCGTCGAGCTCGGAGCCCGGAGATCGATACTGGCGCGAACCGATCCCTCCCAGAGAAAAGGATACCGGATTCTCGGAGCGAATATGGATCAGGCGATCCTCGTTTTCGCGGTGAAGGAGCCGGATCTGAATCTGCGCCTTCTTGACCGCATGCTCGTCTCCGCGGCGTGCGGCCCGATGGATGCGGTCATCTGCGTCAATAAGATGGATCTTGCCGATTCCCGCGCCGGTATTGATGCGTCGCTTGCTCCCTACCGGACGATGGGCTATCGCTGCGTCTGCTCGAGCGCCCGCACCGGGGAGGGAGTCGAAGACCTGGCGGGGATGCTCACGGGGAAGCTCTCGATATTTGCGGGACCTTCGGGGAGCGGAAAAAGCTCGCTCATATCGCGCGTGCAGCCCGGTCTCGAGCTCGTCGTAGGGAGCGTGAGCGCGCGGACGGGGAAGGGGATGCATACGACGAGCCATTTCGAGATTCATCGCATCCCCCGGGGGGGGTATCTCGGCGATACGCCGGGAGTCCGGGAGTTCGGAATCTGGGGGGTGTCGAAAGAGAAGCTTGCCGGTTTTTTCCGGGATTTTGCCCCGTTCCACACGGGCTGCAGATTTGCGACATGCACGCACAGCCACGAGCCCGATTGCGCCGTGAAGGATGCGGTCGAGAGGGGGGACGTTTCTCGCGAGCGGTACGAGAGCTATCTCAGAATCCTCGAGACCGTGTCCGACGAACGAAACCTGAAACGGCCGTGGTGAGCGCGGGAGCGCTCTCCTGGAGCCGGGCGGGGCTTACTAAGATGATGGCGGCCTTTTGGGGGAGGCCGCCATCCGCAAGAAGGGATTGTGGGATGGGGGTAATAACATCCGCTCTCTGGTTATTGATACGCGCTCAGCCGGAGAAAGTTCCGGTGATTCATTATTCTTGGGGGGGAATCGGTGTTAAAAGGGATCGAGAGAGTATGTAAGCCGGCGCTGGCCCGCTTCATCTCCCTGTTTCTTTCGAGGCGGCGCATAACCGCCCGGGAGCTCGGCGTCCTCGGCGTATCGCGGCTTCTCATCATCAGACAGCACCACCAGATGGGGGATATGCTTCTCGCCGTTCCCGCGTTCCGGGGGCTCAGGGCGCGCTTCGGCGACGCGAGGATAACGCTCCTGGCCGCGCCGATCAACGCCGCGTGCATGCAGCGCAACCCGTACGTCGATGAGGTGCTCGTCCTCCCCCGGAAAAAGGGCCTCCGGAGCTTCCTCGATCTCATACGGTTCATCGCGGATCTCAGAAGACGCCGCTTCGACGCGGCTATCGTTCTGAGTACCGTTTCCTTCTCGGTGACGAGCATGCTGCTGGCCGTCGCGAGCGGAGCGCGGCTGCGGATAGGTTCGACCAGCGAGCCGTTTGGCCACGATCTCGCGTCCCGGTTCTACCATCTCGAGTTGCCGCTGCCTCCGAGGGAGGAGCTTGCAACGATGCACGAGAGCGTGCACAACATCTATCCTCTTGCGGCGATCGGTGTGCGCGTGACGGATCTGACCTCCGTGTTCGTTCCGTCGGCTGAGGATGTACGAGAATGCGAGCGTTTCATCGCCGCCTCGTTCGGAACGGGAGGGAGATTCATCGTCGTCCATCCGGGAGCGGGAAAGGCGCGGAACGTCTGGCCGGGGAGAAGGTACGCGGAAACCGTGAAGGTTCTGGGCGAAGACTTCGAATGCGGGGTGGTCGCGACGGGGGGGCCCGCCGACGCGGCGGCGCTCGAAGCGTTTCTCGAAGCGTGCGTCGTTCGTCCATTTGTTCTTCCGTGTCCTTCGGTGGGGTTTCTCGGCGCCCTCATGAAGCGATCGGCGCTCACCCTCTGCAACGATACGGGCATCATGCATATAGCGGGCGCGGTCGGCGCGAGATGCGTCGCCGTATTCGGGCCGACCGATCCGGCGCGGTGGAAGCCGGTCAACGAAACGGTCGTCGCGGTGCGGGGGAAGGACGGGAACGTCGAATCGGTGAGCGTCGACGAGGTGATCGCCGCGGCCGCGGCGTTACTCGGAACCTGATACCGGCACGAGGCTGATCGCGAGGCGCACGGTTTCGTCCTGGGGCACGTACACCGCGCTTGCCCAGGTCTGAAAACCGGGTTTCTTGAGCTCGATGCGATGCGTCCCCACGGGAACGTCGAGCGGGGAGCCGAGCGGGACCGTTCCCTTGAACACGCCATCGACAAAGATCCGGGTGCCCGCGGCCGTTTCAAGAGAGATTTTTCCGGTGAGCTTCTCGAGCGATAGTATTCTCCTCGAGAGCTCTCCCCGTTTTATCTGCACGGTTTCGAGATAATCGCGATATCCCTCGCTTCGGCAGGAGATCTCGTGCATTCCCGCGGGAAGCTCGAGCATCATGAGGCGTTCGCCGACGACGCGGCGCCGTCCGTCGATGAGTATTTCCGCCATGGGTTCGACGGTGATGTCGACGAATCCCGTCGCCGGCGCCTCGATCCTGGCACTCGCCGCGGGAGGCGCGGCGCTCTTTTCCATGACCGGCTTTTCAGGCGGCTCGACGGTTTTTTCGACCGGTAGGAGCGGCTGCTGCACCAGCTTGGCCTTTTCCAGCTCGGCCTTTCTCGTCTCTTCGGCGTTCGGGAGCGAGAAACGCCCGGTGCTGTTTTCGAGGATGCGTCCCGAATCGCGGGGTGCTTCGGACGCGACGCCCGCAGTCTCGGCGGCGGCCGGTTCGGCCGGCGGCGGCTCAGCGAGCGCTGCCATCGAAACACCGGGGAGCTCCTCTCCCTGGCCGGCGAGGGTAGGATCCGCCGGTATGGGCGCCGGATCGGACTCGCGGATCGCCCTGAAGGTATCGACGAAGTTTGCGATGCCGCGCGGGTTCAGCGAGATGATGACGGCCGCGGAGGCTATGCACGCCGCCGCGATGCCGATGGAGAGCAGACGTTGTTTCCGCGGGCTCTTCCGGACCGGACGCCGTATGCGGGCAGCGAGATCGTCCTCGCCGCAGGCGAGCCTCCTCAGCCGCTCGCGGGCCGAGGCGATCCTTTCCTGCCCGAGGAGCGATTCGATCGCGCGCGCCATTTCAAGAGCGCTCCTGAAGCGCTTTCCCGGCTCCCGGTGGAGCGCCTTCATGACGAGCTCCTCCGCTCCGGGGCTGATATCCCTCCGTATCCGCGAAGGCGCGCTGATGCCGCCGTTGATGATGTTCTGTATGACCGCGGCGTAGTTGTCGCCGAGGAAGGGCTGCGTTCCCGTGATCGCTTCGTAGCAGATCGTTCCGAGGGAGAAGAGATCGCTCCTTCCGTCGATCGAATCCCCGATCGCCTGTTCGGGGGACATGTAGAGGGGCGTGCCGAGGAGCGTGGAAGCGACCGTCTGCTGCGTCTGGCTCTGGTGGAGCTTCGCGAGACCGAAGTCGGTGATCTTCACCTGCCCTTCCAGCGTGATCATGATATTGGCGGGCTTGATGTCCCGGTGGATGATGCCGCGCTGGTGCGCGTGGTCGAGCCCCAGGCAGATCTCGCGGGCGACGAGCAGCATGAGATCCTCGGAGATGACGCGTCGCGACGAGAGCACGTCCTTGAAGCACGGCCCGTCGATATATTCCATGACGATGAAGTAATTGCCCTCGGTCGATCCGAAATCGATGATGCGCACGATGTTCTCGTGGTCGAGGCTCGCGACGGCCTTCGCTTCGAGCTCGAACCGGCGCGTGAAGTTCGGGTCCGAAATGAGATGCGAATGGAGCTTCTTGATGACGACGGGCCGGTCGAGCGAGGTCTGGATCGCCTTGTAGAGCACGGCCGTTCCGCCGGTCGCCAGCGTTTTGCAGATCGCGTACTTCTTCGTGGTTTTTTCGTTCATCGCGCCGTCGCCAACCTTTCCGCGAGCGATTCGGGGAGTCCTGAATTCCGGATCTTGTCCTGCGCCGATCTGATGTCGTACGGAACGCGCCGGATCGTGATCGTCCCCTTCTGCGCGTCGAGGAGGACGAAGCTCGCCGCGGCTATGCCGTCCCGCGGCTGGCCGATGCTGCCCACGTTGACGAGATAGCGCGACCCGGGGACCACGGCCGCGAGGGTGCCGCTCACGACTCTCGTGCCCCGCGCCTCGCTGTGTTCGATGATCGCGGGCACGTGCGTGTGGCCGATGAAGGTGAATTTTTCGCGGATTCCCCCGAATATGGCGTTTGCCTGATTGATCGTGTACACGTATTCCCACTCCATGGGGGAGAGCGGAGAGGCGTGAGCGAAGACGCAATCGCCGTAGCGCCGCACCGTGTCGTATTCCCCGAGGGCATCGCGGTGCTTCGGATGGATCTCCCGCGAGGTCCACCGGATCGCTCTCTGCGCCGTGTCGCTGAAGGTGTCCGTGCCGATGAGGCCCGCGGCGGCCACGTCGTGGTTTCCGCCGATGCGGATGTGCGTCGCCTCCTGGACGAGGGAGACGCACTCGTTCGGATTCGCGCCGTAGCCGACGACATCCCCGAGCGATACGATCATGTCGGGGCGCAGCCTTCCGGCCTCCTCGAGCACCCGCTCGAGCGCTTCGACGTTCCCGTGAATATCGGAGAGAATAAGAAATCTCATGGCTCAATCCTTGAACACGAATTCTTCGGATCCGATCGCGATGAGGTCTTCCCTTTCGAGCGTTTTTTCTTCCATCTCCTCGCCGTTGATCGTCACCTTGTTGCGTCCCTCGATCTTTTGAAGCACGTATTCGGAGCCCTTCCGAAGGACCTCCACGGTGACGCGCGGCGCGAAGATTCCCGTGAGCCGGATATCCGAATTTTTCCCGCGCCCGATCACGATTCGCTCCTTGTCGAGCGGATACTCCTCCATCGCCGACTTTCTGAAAAGTCGCGGGGGCGCTGCGGCGCATGTCGGTTTCTGAGCGCCGGCCGCCTGGTTCCTGAAATGCGGGATGACGACGGTTTGGTCGAGATCCTCGGGATGCGACGCCTCCAGCGTCGGGATCTGGAAGAGGATCTCGTATTTGCCGAGCACGATCACGTCGCCGTTCGAGAGATTCGCTTCGCTCACCGGCCGTCCGTTGAGGAGCGTGCCGTTCTTGCTCCCGAGATCGCGGAGCACGTAGCCGTCGTTGCGGGAGGTGATGACGGCATGCTTGCGCGACACGCTCAGGTTGTCGATGACGATGTCGTTTTCCGGGAGTCGCCCGACGGATATCTCGGTGCCGGCGAAAGGATACGTCTTGAGCGGGCGCCCCTTCAGGCGAACGACGAGGCGCGGAGGCCGGCTCAGGTAGAACGAGGAGATCGATCCCGCGTAATCGGACGGGATCGAACGGACGTCTTCGGCGTGCGTCACGGCGAGATCGGTGAACAGGTTTATCTCGAGCGGACGTTTCGCCGTGATTGTGAAAACCTTGACGAGGAAATCCTCCCGCGCGCTCGAAGCGGGACCCCTGTCGGAACGAAGACTGTAGCAGGCGATCGCCTTCCCCGTCTGGTACCGCAGGAAGAAGAAGACTCCCTGATTTCGGGCCGAGACGATCGCGTTGTAACGATCCTTCTCGGCGCGCTCGAGGAGGTCATCGAGATCGACGAGCGCCGAAGAGACCTTGAGCTCGGGCTTCTTTTGCAGATACACGAGGAGCGAATGGTACAGAATGATGTCGGTCTCGTAGGCGATGATCTTGGGGAATTGCGTTCGGTTGATCTCGAGAAAGAAATCGCGCAACCGGATCGGACGGAAGGCGTCTCCTTCGCTCGCGCACGCCCAGTACAGCTGCCCTTCGTTGATGAAGAGAAGGTACTGGATGTTGTCGTTGAACACCTCGAGGATGACCGGCGCCTTCCTGCTTCGTTCGACGTAATCCCTGACGATCGCGTCGAACTCGCACAGATCGAAATCGCGAGGGTTCAGAAGCACGAGCCGATACGGTATCTGCAGCCTGGTCATCGTTCCGACCTTTCCGGTCCCCGGATCATTTCACTTCGGCGTGAAAGCGCTTGAGATTGCGCCGAGCCTTTTCGTTCGCCGGATCGAGCGCGAGCGCCTTTTTCCAGGCCTCGATCGCGTCCTCGATCTTTTCGAGCTTGTAGTAGGCGTTCCCGAGGTTCGTGTACGCGGAGCTCGAGTCGTTGCTCCGGCCGATCGCCTCGTTGTACATCTCGATCGCTTCCTGGTACGAACCGAGGCGGTAGAACACGTAGCCGAGATTGTTGTAGGCGGCGGCGAGCTCGGGGTTGAGCGATATGGCTTTTTTGAATGCCTCGGTCGCCTTTTCCTCCTCGTTGATCTCGGTATAGGTGAGTCCGAGGTTGTTGTACGTCTCGGTCATCGCCGGATCGAGATCGATCGCTTTCCCGAAGAGCCCGAGCGCCTTTTCATACTGCCCGTTGTGGTACGCCATGACGCCGGCGTTGTTGAGCATCCGCGCCTCGGTCGTGCGCCGTTTCTTTTCCTCTTCCTCGATGCTCTTCTTCTGATCCTCCACGAGGTTCATGATGCCGGCATGATTGTCCGAGAGCTCTCTCACGAGCTTGCGATGCTCGCCGAGCCCGGTTTCTATCGTCTCGAGATTCTTTGCGAGAGCCCCTTTCCAGCCGGACACCTCGTCGCGGAAGGTCTGAAACAGCTGCTCGCCCGAGTCGATCTTGCGCTCGATCTCGTCCGTCTTCGCGTCGAGGGTGAGCGAGATCGCCTCGATCGCCTTCTGTTTTTCTTCCGACGCCGCGCGCATGAAGCTCGCGAGGTCGTCGAGTTTTCGCTCGACCCCGGTCCTGAGCTCCGTGACGGACGTTTCGTTCCTCTCGCGCATTTCCTTCATGAGATCGAACAGCTCGTTTCCGCTTTTTCTCTGGGATTCCCACGCCTTTTCGAGCTCGGCGCGGACGCCGGCCATCGCGTCCTCTCCGCGCGCCGCCTCGCCGGCGATCAGATGATTGATGCGGCAGGTGTGCAGGTTGTCGTCATGAAATCTGCACAGCTCTCCGAGGCATTCGACACGGCCGCGGTAGGATTTTGCGAGGAAGCGGACCGGCACGACGGACGCGATCTCGTCGACGAACGATTCCTCCGCGCGCTGCTTCGATGACGGATTGATGAAGATCTTATCTTCGCTCCCGGGAGCGGTTCGTGTGCCGTCGTTCACCGGTTCGACGTCGTCGAGTTCGCGGACGAGAAGCTCCTTGTCGTCGAGAATCGACGTTTGCGTTATCAATGGGCAGATCTTCATGGTAGCACCTTTCCTCCGGATAGCGTCAGAGCGCTTCCGACTTTTCAAGCACCAGGACCCGTTCCTCGCAGTGCGATTCGATGAATCGCGTGTAGTTTTTCAGGGCCCGCCGGCGGCTGTCCCTGAAATCGGCCCGCTCGCCGGCGATTCCGGCGAAGAAGGAGGCCGCCATTCCATGATCCCCCGTGCGTTCCCGGGCGATGCCCGCGAGGTACAGGTGATCGTATCGTTCCGTATCGGAAGAATAGCCGCCGCCGTCGCTCGCGCCGAACGCGGCGCGCGCGAGGGCCGGTCGATCCATGCATAAATAGACGGCTCCGAGAAGATCGCTCCGCAGGGCGCGCGAAACGGCGCTGCGCGACAGGATCTCGAGCGCTTCGGCGGCTCCCGTACGATCGAGGACGAGACGCACGAGGCGGGCGACATCCTCTTCAGCCGCGGATCCTTCGTCGAGGCGAGCGGAGAGACCGTGAATCTCACGATCGGTCCATTGCGTATACGACCGCTCGATGCGCTTGAGCACGCGGCTCTTCTCGGGAGCGCTTTCGAGCGCTTCGGAGAAGAGCCGTCCCGCGCGCTCGATGTCTCCCGCATTATGGTGAATCTCAGCGAGCTCGATCGCAAGGTCGAGCGCGTCTTCCGGCCCGAGGGCCGATCGGCCCTTCGCGACAAGGGTTTCCGCCGCCTCGATGCGCCCGGTACGGGCGAAGAGCGACGCTCCGAGCGAGAAATGCTCGCGTCGCGGTCCTCGCGCGATGAGGATCGAGAGGCGCGAGACAAGCTCGTCGACGACTGCGTCGTCCTCGGCGGAGAAGGCGCCGAGAAGGGTGAACGCCTCGTCGTTTTCATTCGCCGCTATAAGGCAATCGACACGGAGCATGCGTTCGGCGTCGCGGAGCTCCTGCGGCCACACGTGCCGCTCGAGCCCGGCGAGGATGGCACCCGAACGGGAAGGGTCATGCTGAAGGGCCTGTCCGTACCTCGCGAGCGCCTCTTCCATCTCTTCCCTGCGCGCTTTGAGCGCGGCGTAGCGCACGAGGAATTCGGCGTCCCGTTCGTGGAGCGCGAGAAATTCGGATACGACGGCGTCGATGGGCGCCGGGTCCGCCTGTTCGTCCGAGAGGATCCGGATGACGGCCTGGCGCGATTGCTCCAAATCTCCCGAGGCGATGAATATGCGCGAGAGGAGTCTGTTCGCCTCGCATTGCTCGGGCCGTTCCCTGACTATCGAGAAGAGAATGTCGACGGCGGTACGCGTGAGCCCCGCGTTTGTTGCGATGAGGCGCTCGAGGATCCGGACCGCTTCCCCGTGGCGCCCCTCGAGCGAAAGGTTTCGCGCGTAGAGAGTCTCGAGTTGTTCGTTCTCGGTCACCGCCGCCCGGATCCGCTCGATCGATGCGCTGAGGACCGGGAGCGCTTCGCGGGGACCCTTCTGGGCCGATGTGAAATGGCGGAACGCTTCGTCCATAAACCCTTCGAGCCACGAGAGCTCGCCGAGGATCGCGGAGAGAAGCCACGGCTCGATGCTGAGGGGCAGGAATCTCTCCAGCATCTCCGCGGCCTGTTTTCTCATCGCCGGCGCGAGATCGATACAGCGCCTGATCGCGGCGACCGCCTCCGCGTCCTTGCCAAGGCGCAGGAGCGTTTCTCCGAAGAGGATCTGCGCCTGCGGATTCGCCGGATCGCGCGCGATGATCGCGCGGATTTCCCTCTCGAGCGTCCTGACGTCGGCTTCGGGGGAGGTGAGGGTGAGGGCGATGCACCGGAGCGCGTCGTCCCATTTTCCGTCCGCGGCGGAGATCCTCGCGCCGTAGACGTGAAGCGCCGCCGCCTTCCCGGCCGGCAGCGCGGCGATGGCGCGCGTGAGCACTTCCCCAGCGAGGCTCGTCCGGTTCATGACGAGCGCCGTTTTGAGCATCTCCTCCCAGATGGCGAGGTTGCCGGGCTCCCGTTCGACGAGTTTCCCGAACTGCGCGACGACGTCGCGGATCTGGCTCGGGTCGAGCTCGAGCGTGCGGCACAGGTGGCGCGCCGCGTCGGCGAAGGCCTCCTCCTCGAGATAGAGATGGTAGAGGGCGAGATGGAGGGTCGCGTTCGCGTCGAAGCGCGCGAGCCCTTTCTTGTAGATTTCGATGATGCGATACTTCAGGCTCCCGTCGCGCATGAGGATCTGATCGAACTCGAAGATCGCCCGCTCGACACCCCCCGTGAAGAAATGCGAGGTCGCCTGGAGAAAGCGGAACGGCTCGGAAAGCTCGTTCTCTTTCGCGAGGCGTTCGACGATCTCGGCGATGCTCTTCCAGTACTCCTCGTGCTCCGCGGCGAGGTCCCTGATGGAGGATGCGAGCTCTTCATGCTCCTCGGACTTCTCGCGGTAGAGGGCAAGGACGTGCGGATACGCCTCGATCCCGCGGTTGCCGGCCAGGCTTATCTCGAGGGCGGATATGACGCCGGTGAGAAATATGCCGCTATGTTTCATGATCTCCGCCGAGAGCGCGACGAGCGCGGCGTCATCCATGGCGCGCGTGCGTTTGAGCGAGCCGAAGACCTCCTCGGCGCTCGTGCGGTCATCCGCACGCGCGTAGAGCTCCGCAAGGAGCGCCTTCAATCCCGGATCGCAGTCCGCGGAGCGTTCGACGGCAGCGCGGACGAAATCGGTTAATCCGGGGACGAGCGTCGTGTTCAACTCGACGGCGCGCCGCGCGGCGCGGGCCCCTTCGACGACGGAGCCCCTCTCGACGTATGCGCGAGCGAGAAGATTCTGCCCCGGGGCCGTGAGCGCCACCGCTTCGTTTTTTTCGAGCCAATCGATTATCGAGCCCGTTCGGACGGCGTCGTCGCCGGCGATGCGTTCGAGCACGGCGACCGCGTCCTTCGCGAGACCGAGCGCCGAAGCGACGTCGCAGTAGAGGAATGAAATATCGAGCGCGGCGAAGACGGCGTCAGGGAGCGTCATGAGCCGTTTCTCCGCGAGCCTCAGCCGTTCTTCGGACGGCGGCGATCCGTCCTGGCCGGAAGCGGCGGGATCGGGAAAGAGGCTGCCTCGCATGAGGGCGGCTCCGTCCGTCGCTCTGCCGGACCGGGCGAAAATCTCTCCTTTGAGGAAGTCGCTGTTCGGGCAGGGCTCCTGCGTCGTTTCGAGCGCGGAAAGGATCTTGCCGAGCGGCGGCGCCTCGAGCTCGAGGGCTTGAAAGAAGCGGATTTCCGCCTTGTCCGGGTGGGCCAGAAGCAGCGACGCGAGTCCGAGGCAGTACTTCACGAAGGCGTCGGAAGGAAGCTCCTGCTCGAGCTCCACGAGGAGACCGCCGATGGCCTGCGCGTCGGCAGGAAGCATCTTGAGCGCCTTGCCGAGCGATTCGACCGATTTCGTAAAGTGCTGGCCCTGCTTGTACAGTATGCCGAGAAGGAGCTCGTTCTCGGCGAAGAAGGCCATTGTGTCCTGTCCCTCGGCCGCGAGGTTCTTCGATCTCGTCTCTCCGCGCTTCGTGAGGTCGGCGGCGAAGGATTCGGGGCTTGCCCGCAGGATATCCGAGAGAGCCTCGAGATTCCGCGCCTTGAGCAGGGTCTCGACGATGAAGCTTCCGAGGAGCGTGCTGAACGATTGCATGAACGCGGTCCGCGCGAGCTCCAGTATCTCGTCTCTCCGGCTCGCGTGGCGCTTGTGCGCGTTCTTGAGGATATTCGCCGCCTGGGGATAATCGGAGAGATCGAGACACGCCTGGGCCGCTTCGATCGCGAGATCGTAATCGTCGGGCCATTTTTCGAGCCCCTCGACCGCGGTCTTGCGGGCTTTTCCCAAGTCCCCGCGCGCGCGTTCCTGATGTATTCTCTTGAGCGCCTTCTCCTGCGTGAGAAACAGGGGCCCTTTCCCCGTCAGCAAATCTTTCATGTTTTCTCCGGTGTAAAGTAATCCATTATGCTGCAGAGCGAAATACGTACCATTCGGCGCTTTTTTCCGCAGCCTCTTTAATTGTTGATAAATGGTGCAGTTAGATGTAAAGTTGCTCGGGTGCGTCCGGGGAAAGAGCGTGCATTGTTGCAATATGCGAAGCGGCCCGTTCCCCGCCCGACGCGAACACTTGAGAGGAGGCATCGAGCGCCATGGGTGTCCGATACGTCGTTTCGACGGAGGTCCATTTCTCCTCTTCCCACGTGCTCGTGGGCTACCGGGGAGACTGCTCTCGAGTGCACGGGCACAACTGGGTCGTGCGGGTTTACTACGAGTTT
>JBAZPL010000006.1:0-26723 GCA_041648155.1 Candidatus Krumholzibacteriia bacterium | reverse complement strand
TGGGCGAGGAGCATATCCGCACGGGACGCCCCATCGTCTATACCTCCGCGGACAGCGTTTTCCAGATAGCGGCGCATGAGGAGGTGATCCCCGTGCGCGAGCTGTACCGGCTCTGTTGGGAGGCGCGGAGGCTTCTCGTTCCGCCCCACCACGTCGCCCGCGTCATCGCGCGGCCGTTCGCCGGCTCGCCGGGGCGGTTCGCGAGAACGAAGAAGCGCCGGGATTTTTCGCTCCCGCCGCCGCGCCGGACCCTGCTCGACCTTCTCGCGGAGAGCGGCCGAGAGGTCGTGACCGTGGGGAAGATCCACGATCTCTTCGACCGGCGCGGCATCACGAAGATCGTCAAGGCGCCCGGGAACGATTCGGCGATGCGGGCCGCGGAGCGCCTTCTGAGGAGCGGCACGTCCTTCTCGCTCCTCTTCGTCAATCTCATCGAGTTCGACACGGAGTGGGGGCATCGCCGCGACGCCCCCGGCTACGCGCGCGGCCTCGAGCGTTTCGACGCATGGCTTGGAAGGTTCCTGGCGCTTCTTGCGCCCGGTACCCTGTTTGCCGTCACCAGCGACCACGGGTGCGACCCGACGATGCGGGGATCGGATCATACGCGCGAATACGTGCCGGTGCTGGCCGGCATCGCGGGAGCGAGCCGCGGGAACCCCCTCGGCACGCGCGAAACGTTCAGCGATCTCGCCGCGACGCTCGCGGAGTTCTTCGGTCTCGAGTGCCCCGCGGGCGACAGTTTTCTCGACTCGCTCGAACGATAATGGAACGACCGGTGATGGGAGGGAATCGGTGGACGAACTCAAGCTCAACAGGTTGATCGACCATACGCTGCTCAGACCCGAGGCGTCCGAAGCCGACATCGTGCGCCTCGCGCGTGAAGCGATCGAATATGATTTCTATTCCGCGTGCGTCAATACGCACTATGTTCCCCTTGTCGCGCGCGAGGTCGCGGGCACGGCCGTCAAGGTCTGCTCGATCGCGGGCTTTCCGCTCGGCGCGGTCGACGCCGCGGTCAAGGCCTTCGAGGCCGGCCGCGCCGTTGAGGTGGGGGCGCACGAGATCGACATGGTGATGAACATCGGTGCTCTGAAATCCGGGGCCCTCGATTTCGTGCGGGAAGACATCGCCGGCGTCGTGGCGGCGTGCCGTGAACGCGCCATCGTGAAGGTGATCATCGAGGCGGCGCTCCTCACCGACGAGGAAAAGGTGACTGCGTGCCGGCTCGCGAAGACGGCCGGGGCGCGGTTCGTCAAGACGTCGACCGGCTTCGGCCCTCCGGGCGCGAGCGTCCGGGACGTGGAGATCATGCGCGAAGCGGTCGGCCCCGGCTTCGGGGTCAAGGCCTCCGCCGGCATCCGCACCGCCGCTTTCGCGCTCGAGCTCATCGCGGCGGGCGCGACGAGGATCGGCGCGAGCGCAAGCGCGGCGATCATGGAGGAATGGAAGCGGTCTCGATGAACGCCTACGATCTTATCCGGAAGAAGCGGTCGGGGCTGTCGCTCGACGAGGCGGAGCTCCGCTGGTTCGTCGGTGCCTACTTGCGCGGCGACGTGCGTGATTACCAGATGGCCGCGTTTCTCATGGCGACCGCGATCAAGGGAATGACGGCCGCGGAGACCGTTGCGCTGACGCGCGTCATGATGGAGAGCGGCCGGGTCTTCGACTTCGGCGGCCGGGGCGGCCCCGCGATCGACAAGCACAGCACGGGGGGCGTCGGCGACAAGATCTCGATTCCGCTCGTTCCGATCGCCGCCGAGTGCGGGCTCCGCGTGCCGATGATATCGGGACGCTCGCTCGGAGTGACGGGGGGCACGCTCGACAAGCTCGAGTCGATCCCCGGGATGCGCACCGATCTCGATCCGGACCGGTTCCAACGGCAGGTCGCCGAGCTGGGGGCCTGCTTCGGGGCTCAAACCGCCGAGATCGTGCCGGCCGATCGGATGCTTTACGCCCTGCGCGACGCGACGGCGACGGTCGAGAGCGTTCCGCTCATCGTTTCGAGCATCCTGAGCAAGAAGTTCGCGGAGGGGCTCGACGGCGTCGTGATCGACGTCAAATGCGGCGGTGGAGCCTTTATGCGGACGCTGAGCGAAGCCCGCGAGCTCGCCGCGGCGTTCGAAGCGGTCGGAGAGGCGATGGGAGTTCCCGTGAAAACCGTGATCACCGCGATGAATGAACCTCTCGGACTCGCCGTTGGGAACGCCCTCGAGGCGGCCGGAGGGGATCCGCATTCTCGAAGGCGCGGGTCCCCCCGACGTAACGGGCCTGACGTTTCGGCTCGTCGCCGAGATGCTTCTTCTCGCCGGGCTTGTCCCCGGCGTTCGCGAGGGAGAGTCGCTCGCTCGAAGCGCCGTCGAATCGGGTCGCGCGTTCGAGAGATTCGAGAGAATCGTTTCGGCGCAGGGGGGGCGGCTCGATCCGCGCGCGCCCGGATACGGACTTCCCCGCGCAAAGGTCGTCTCTTCGTTCGCGGCCGTCTCGAGCGGATTCATCGCGCGCATCGATGCCCGGGCCGTCGGCGAGGCGGTGCGGGAGATGGGTGGGGGGAGGTTTAAGACGGAGGATAGAATCGATCCGACCGCCGGCGTCGTCTTTCTCGGAAAATGCGGGGACGAAATAGCGTGCGGCGGCGCTCTCTTCGAGATTCATGCCCCAGACGAGGAAACGGCCCGGATCGCGGCCCGCAGAATCGAGGGCGCGATCGCGATCTCCCGCGAACCGGTTCCGCGCGCTTCCCTCTATCCGATGAATGACTGACGAAGGGGACGCCTCTCGAGGTCGGAAGCCTCTCAGTGCGGCACGACCTTGTCCCGGGACGCTTCCTTATCGATATCCCTGAAATCCTTGTCCTTGTCGAGAAGATCGTACGAGCTCACCCGATGCAGGTCGCACTGGCGGGTGGGCTCGTTTCCCTCGATGAACAGCTCCCGTGCGATCTTCGGGCAGTACGGCGTGCTCAGGAGCCCCGAATCCCGGCAGATGAGCTCCTCGATGATGTTGGGGGGCCTGTTGAACGCGGGGCCGCGATTATCAGGATACGCCGCCTTCATTGTCTCTATCCAGATGGGCAGCGCGACACGCGCGCCCGTCATTCTCTCCCCGATCGTTTTTCGCTCGTCGTAGCCCGTCCAGACGCCGATCACGATCTCCGGCGAATAGCCGATGAACCATCCGTCCGTGAAGTCGTCGGTCGTGCCGGTCTTCCCCGCGACGGGAATCTCGAGCCCGCGTCTCCGCACGTCGCCGCCGGTGCCCTGAACCTCGTCGATCACGCTCGTGAGCATATCGGTGATCATGTAGGAGACGTCCGGCTGGAGCACCTCTTCGTGGTACTCGCGGTATTCCTCGACCGTGTTCCCGTTTCGATCCTCGATGCGCAGAATCGTCATCGGCTCGGCGCGCATTCCCTCGGCGGCGAGCACGCCGTACGCGGAGGTGATCTCGAGGAGCGTCACCTCGTTCGCGCCGAGCGCGAGCGACAGCACGTTCTGCAGGCGGCTCTTGATTCCCATTCGTTTCGCGACGCCGATGACCGAGGGAGGCCCGATCGCTTGGATCAGCTTGATGGAAGGGATATTGATCGATCTCGACAGCGCCTCGCGCAGCGAGACGGGTCCGTGGAATTTCTGGTCGTAGTTGCGCGGCTTCCAGACGTCGCCGTTCGGCAGCTCGACGACGAGCGGCGTATCGATGAGGATGTCCGACGGATTGTATCCGTTTTCGAGAGCGGCGATGTAGACGAATGTCTTGAACGCCGAGCCGGGCTGCCGGGGCGCCTGAATGGCGCGGTTGTACTGGGTCTCGCGAAAATTCCGCCCGCCGATCATGGCGAGGATATGCCCGTCGCGCGGGTCGACGGCCACAAGAGCCGCCTGCAGGTAATCGGGATCGATCTTTTCCCCGCGGGCGGCGGCAGCCTCGTAAAGAGCGCGAGTGAGCTTGAGCGCATACGCGGTCTCGAGCTCCTTGATCCACCGCTCGAGGTTCGTCTCCGCCGCGCGCTGCAGCTTCGCGTCGAGGGTCGTGTAGACCGAGTATCCGTCCCGATAGATCGATCGCGCTCCGTATTTCTCCTCGAGGATCCGGCGAATGTGTTCCGCGAAGTAACCCGCGAAATCCTGATTATCCGAAACCCTCTTTACGAGATCGAGCGAACACTCGCGCAGCGAATCTCGCTGCGCCTTTGTGATGACCTGGAATTCCTCCATCGCGCCGAGCACGAGGCTCATGCGCTTCGCGGCGCGTTCCGGGTTCGTGAACGGATTGTACCCGCCGGGATTCTTCGGCAGCCCCGCGAGCAGCGCCATCTGGTTGAGCCCGATATCCCTCACCGATTTTCCGAAGAACTTTCTCGACGCGGCTTCGATTCCGTACGTTCCTTCGCCGAAGTAGATCTGGTTGAGATACATTTCGAGTATCTCGTCCTTCGAATACGTGCGCTCGATTTTGAAGGCGAGAAGCGCTTCCCTGATCTTGCGGGTGAAGGTCTGCTCCTTCTTGTTGAGAAAGAGATCCGTCGATATCTGCTGCGTTATCGTGCTCGCGCCCTGCGCCCTGTTCCAGTGGATGAGGTCTCTCCATATGGTCACGAAGAGCCGCTGGATGTCGATGCCGCTGTGACGATAGAAGCGGCGATCCTCGGCTGCGAGAAAGGTTTTCTGCACGATGACCGGTATCTCTTCGATCGGGATATAGATGCGGTTCTGCTCGTAGAATTCCCTGATGACGGTTGAATCGCTCGCGAGGATGCGGGTCTTGAGCGAGGGCTCGATCATTTCGAGCCTCTCCATCGAGGGGAGGTCGCGGGAGAACCACCGTATCGCTGTGGTCCCGATGCCGAGGATGCATACGAGGGCGAGCCCCATTCCCCAGAGGAAGATCTTCTCGCCGCGCGTCAGAGGTCTGAATCCCATACGTGCGAATCGTCCTGTCCGTATCGACCGTTTCCCGAGTCCGTTAGCTCCTGCAAGAATGTACTTCCCGGACGCGGCATTTTCCAATCATTTTATGCGTCCCCTGCCGGCCCGGAGGGCTGTTATGAAATAAATCAACTTTCGACAAAAAACCCGTTGACAATATCTTCCGTATTGGATATATAGACAGGGCGCTAATGTAAAATCCGATAGCGGATTACAGCGCCTCCAAAAATTCTTCAGGAAATCCCTGTATAGGGGTTGACAAAGAAACCCGATTGGGGTATATTGGGTAGCTGGAGAAAATTCCATATAGGGAATTCTGTTCTTTGAAAACGAAATAGCGTGCGATGCCCTTGCCAGATGATTCGGGCCCCGATCCTTCGGGATCGGGGGTGGAATGTCAAATAGAGCATTGCTTTCACGCAATGACTCTTTGTTTTTTTACTACGGAGAGTTCGATCCTGGCTCAGAATGAACGCTGGCGGCGTGGATTAGGCATGCAAGTCGAACGAGAATGCGATCTTCGGATCGCTAGTAAAGTGGCGAACGGGTGAGTAACGCGTGGGAAACCTGCCCTCGAGTGGGGAATAACAACTCTAACGGGTTGCTAATACCGCATAACATTGCGGGCCGCATGGTCTGCAATCAAAGGTGGCCTCTACTTGTAAGCTGTCGCTTGAGGATGGTCCCGCGTCCCATTAGCTAGTTGGTAGGGTAACGGCCTACCAAGGCGACGATGGGTAGCCGGCCTGAGAGGGTGGTCGGCCACACTGGAACTGAGACACGGTCCAGACTCCTACGGGAGGCAGCAGTCGAGAGGCTTCGGCAATGGGGGAAACCCTGACCGAGCGACGCCGCGTGGGTGATGAAGTCCTTCGGGATGTAAAACCCTGTCATACGGGATGAAAAACCGATCGGTTAATAGCCTTTCAGTTTGACAGTACTGTAAGAGGAAGCTCCGGCTAACTCCGTGCCAGCAGCCGCGGTAATACGGGGGGAGCGAGCGTTATTCGGATTTACTGGGCGTAAAGGGTTCGTAGGCGGTCAAGTAAGTCAGGGGTGAAATCTAACGGCTTAACCGTTAAACTGCCCTTGAAACCGCTTGACTTGAGGACATGAGAGGAAAGCGGAATTCTTGGTGTAGCGGTGAAATGCGTGGATATCAAGAGGAACACCGGTGGCGAAGGCGGCTTTCTGGCATGTTACTGACGCTGAGGAACGAAAGTCAGGGGAGCGAACGGGATTAGATACCCCGGTAGTCCTGACTGTAAACGATGGGCACTAGGTGTGGGAGGTATCGACCCCTTCCGTGCCGCAGCTAACGCATTAAGTGCCCCGCCTGGGGAGTACGGCCGCAAGGTTGAAACTCAAAGGAATTGACGGGGGCCCGCACAAGCGGTGGAGCATGTGGTTTAATTCGATGATACGCGAAGAACCTTACCGGGGTTTGACATGCAGATGACCGCCATTGAAAGATGGCTTCCCCTTCGGGGGCATCTGCACAGGTGCTGCATGGCTGTCGTCAGCTCGTGTCGTGAGATGTTGGGTTAAGTCCCGCAACGAGCGCAACCCTTATCTCGAGTTGCCATCAGGTAATGCTGGGAACTCTCGAGAGACTGCCGGTGATAAACCGGAGGAAGGCGGGGATGACGTCAAGTCCTCATGGCCCTTACATCCCGGGCTACACACGTGCTACAATGGCGAGTACAGAGGGCTGCGAAGCCGCGAGGTGGAGCGAATCCCAGAAAACTCGTCTCAGTCCGGATTGCAGTCTGCAACCCGACTGCATGAAGGCGGAATCGCTAGTAACCGCGAATCAGCAGGTCGCGGTGAATACGTTCCCGGGCCTTGTACACACCGCCCGTCAAGCGATGGAAGCCGGAGGTACCCGAAGTCGGTATCCTAACCGCAAGGAAGGAGCCGCCTAAGGTAAAATCGGTGACTGGCGCTAAGTCGTAACAAGGTAGCCGTACCGGAAGGTGCGGCTGGATCACCTCCTTTCTTAAGGAGCGTTTCCGGGTTCGGTCAGCAATGATCGAAGCTTGGGGATCTCCAGGTCGACTGAATCGTCAGCAAGTCACGCACGCTATTTCCGTTATATTCGGGGCCTATAGCTCAGTTGGTTAGAGCGCGCGCCTGATAAGCGCGAGGTCAGTGGTTCAACTCCACTTAGGCCCACCATTGAGTGGCTTCGAGCTAGGACTCAATTGGGGATGTAGCTCAGCTGGGAGAGCACCTGCTTTGCAAGCAGGGGGTCGCCGGTTCGAACCCGGTCATCTCCACGAATACAGATTCTGGACTTTCCAGGTTGCTCTTTGACAACAAAAACAGGGTGAAAGAAACAGGCATCTTCGTAAGATTTCTGGTTAAGCTACTAAGGGCGAATGGCGGATGCCTTGGCGCCGATAGGCGATGAAGGACGTGGCAAGCTGCGATAAGCTCCGGGGAGCTGCACACAAGCTTTGATCCGGGGATTTCCGAATGGGGCAACCCGATGCGGCAAACCTGCATCATCACGGGGATGAATACATAGTTCCCGTGAAGCTAACGGGGAGAACTGAAACATCTCAGTAACCCCAGGAATAGAAAGAAACCTCGATTTCCTCAGTAGCGGCGAGCGAACGGGAAACAGCCTAAACCGAGCCGCATTCATAAGCATGCACGCGTTGTGCGGCCGGTGTCGTGGGGCCCTATCTGACCCGGGTGCATAGAGGGTCGGAGAGTTACAAAATTGCACTCTAGCCGAATCACCTGGAAACGGTGAACCATAGACGGCGATCGTCCGGTAGGCGAAAGAGTAGCAATCTCTCTCGATAGGGTACCCGAGTACTATGGGACACGAGAAATCCCGTGGGAACTCAGGAGGACCACCTCCTAAGGCTAAATACTCATCGGCGACCGATAGTGAACTAGTACCGTGAGGGAAAGGTGAAAAGAACCCCTGGCGGGGAGTGAAATAGGACCTGAAACCATTTGCCTACAAGCAGTGGGAGGATTTCTTCGAGCCTTCGGGTTTGAAGCGATCTAACCGCGTGCCTTTTGCATAATGATCCGGCGAGTTACTCTGTGTAGCAAGGTTAAGTGGATGACACCACGGAGCCGTAGTGAAAGCGAGTCCTAAATGGGCGTTAAGTTGCGCGGAGTAGACCCGAAACCATGTGATCTATCCACGGCCAGGATGAAGCGCGTGTAACAGCGCGTGAAGGTCCGAACTGGTGAAGGATGAAAACTTCTCGGATGAGCTGTGGATAGGGGTGAAAGGCCAATCAAACTTGGAAATAGCTGGTTCTCCCCGAAATAGTTTTAGGACTAGCCTCGCACGTTGAATGACGGAGGTAGAGCACTAACTGGACTAGGGGGCCTACAAGCCTGCCAAACCCAATTAAACTCCGAATTCCGTTTATTTTAGTGCGGGAGTCAGGCAGCGGGGGATAAGCTTCGTTGCCGAGAGGGAAAGAACCCTGACCATCAGCTAAGGTCCCTAAATTTAGGCTAAGTGATTAAGGATGTGGACTTGCTCAGACAACTGGGATGTTGGCTTGGAAGCAGCCATCATTTAAAGAAAGCGTAACAGCTCACCAGTCAAGTGAATCCGCGCCGATAATTTCCGGGACTAAGCCTAATACCGAAGCTATGGATTCATTCTTCCTTCGGGAAGGATGTCTGGTAGGGGAGCGTTCCATGATAGGTCGAAGGTATGCCGTGAGGCATGCTGGACGAAATGGAAGTGAGTATGCCGGAATGAGTAGCGATAAAACAGGCGAGAAACCTGTTCACCGTAAGCCTAAGGTTTCCTGAGGAAGGCTAATCCGCTCAGGGTAAGTCGGCCCCTAAGCTGAGGCCGAAAGGCGTAAGTGATTGGGAATCCGGTTAAAATTCCGGAACCACTGTAGGCGCGATAAAGACGCTAAGGGGGGACGCAGGAGTGAAAGGTCAGCCAGCGGATGGAAGTGCTGGTCTAAGCGTGTAGGAGGATCGTCTAGGCAAATCCGGACGGTCTTAACTCCGAGGCGTGATGGGGAGTCCCTTTGGGACACAAACTGGCCCTAATCATACTGCCGAGAAAAGCCTCTATGCGAGTGTCTAGAGTGACCGTACCGCAAACCGACACAGGTGGGCGAGGAGAGTATCCTTAGGTGCTCGAGAGAACGCTTGTTAAGGAACTAGGCAAAATGACCCCGTAACTTCGGAAAAAGGGGTGCCCTTTTCGGCCAAGTCCCTCGCGGATGGAAGCTGGAAGGGGCCGCAGAGAATCGGCCTGGGCGACTGTTTACTAAAAACACATGTCTCTGCTAAGTCGTCAAGACGACGTATAGGGACTGACACCTGCCCGGTGCTGGAAAGTTAAGGGGATGTGTCAGGCTCCTTCGGGAGTCAAAGCACTGAACTGAAGCTCCAGTAAACGGCGGCCGTAACTATAACGGTCCTAAGGTAGCGAAATTCCTTGTCGGGTAAGTTCCGACCTGCACGAATGGTGTAACGATTTAGGCGCTGTCTCAACAAGCGACTCGGTGAAATTGAAATATCGGTGAAGATGCCGGTTACCCGTATCTAGACGGAAAGACCCCGTGCACCTTTACTATAGCTTGGCATTGGGTTTTGGCTGGTCATGTGTAGGATAGGTGGGAGGCTTTGAAGCGGGGACGCTAGTTCCCGTGGAGCCAACCTTGAAATACCACCCTTGTTCAGTAGAAATCCTAACCTGTACCGTAAGCCGGTATAGGGACAGTGCTTAGTGGGTAGTTTGACTGGGGCGGTCGCCTCCCAAAATGTAACGGAGGCGCTCAAAGGTTCCCTCAGCGCGGTCGGCAATCGCGCGGAGAGTGTAAAGGCATAAGGGAGCTTAACTGTGAGACAGACATGTCGAGCAGATGCGAAAGCAGGACTTAGTGATCCGGCGGTTCTGCGTGGAAGGGCCGTCGCTCAACGGATAAAAGGTACGCCGGGGATAACAGGCTGATCTCCCCCAAGAGTCCACATCGACGGGGAGGTTTGGCACCTCGATGTCGGCTCATCGCATCCTGGGGCTGCAGGAGGTCCCAAGGGTTTGGCTGTTCGCCAATTAAAGCGGTACGTGAGCTGGGTTTAGAACGTCGTGAGACAGTTCGGTCCCTATCTGATACGGGCGCAGGAGATTTGAGGGAAGTCGCTCCTCGTACGAGAGGACCGGAGTGAACGAACCTCTAGTGCACCAGTTGTCACGCCAGTGGCATAGCTGGGTAGCTATGTTCGGCAGGGATAACCGCTGAAAGCATCTAAGCGGGAAGCCCCTCCCAAGATAAGATCTCCCGTAACGTAAGTTACCTAAAGGCTCCTTGGAGACTACGAGGTTGATAGGCCGGAGGTGTAAGCGCAGCAATGTGTTGAGCCGACCGGTACTAATAAGCCGTGCGGCTTAACCAGATAATTTTAAGAAGATACCTGTCAATTCACCCTGTTTTTGTGTCAATAAAATTAGGATTACGGTGGCGATAGCGGGGGGGAAACACCCGTTCCCATTCCGAACACGGAAGTTAAGCCCTCATGCGCCGATGGTACTGAGCGGGCGACCGTTCGGGAGAGTAGGTCGCCGCCGGTAAATTGAAAAGAGCCGCTCTCCGGAGCGGCTCTTTTTTTATCCCCCCCCCGAGGCCGGGCGGCGAGGGCTGCGTTGCGGCGTCGACAGCGATTATCCTTTGCCCTGCTCGGCTTTCATCTTCTCGATCGCCCGCACCGCTTCATCGCGGCTTGAATAGATGCTGTGGGGCATCTTTGCTTTCATGGCGGTGGTTCGAAGCGTCATTCGCGCGATGCTGTCCGCACCCCAGCGGGTGAGCCCGAGCAAGAGATCGTTCGTCGCCTTTCGCGCGACTTCGCCGTAGTATTCGGCGATTTCGGCGTGGATAACCAGATTGTCGATATGCGCGACCATCCAGAACTTTTCGCGGAGCGCGTTCATCTGACGGCTGTATTCGGCGAAGAAATCGTCGACATCCTGTTTCGTTCTGATACTCCAATTGTCCTCGACGAAGAGTATCTTCGCCGCGCGATCGTACTCGAAGGTCACTTTGTTAGCCATGGCGGAGCCCCCATTTTCAAGGAAGTAATCGGCTCTTCCGATGCATACTTTGATCGGAGAGCATACGCGAGCGCTGGATAAAATCAAGAACTATTGCGCGGGCGTGCTCTCGCGTGCGCGAGTATTCCCAAAGGGCGAGTTATGGATCTTGCATCGAACGGACCGGCGCAGGAAGGGCGATTTCCGGGGCGGAGGATAAGCGTTGACACATTTCCGTGGCGGGTATAATAAGGACGCGGGCCATACGCGCGCGAACCATCAGGTAATCCGGGAGGATGCTGCGTTGCTTCAGCAGGGTGAGAGTGTCAGACACAATTATATCGTCGACCGGGATATTATGCACGATTTCGGAGCGACGTTCGATGACTGGACCCTTCTGCACTACGACGACGATTATGCGCGGAAGGTGGGATTCGAACGCACTCCGGTCCAGGGCGCCCTCGTCTCGGCCATCATCGTCAAGTCGATCGTGCGCGCCTTTGGCGACTCTTCGATTCTCCGTGTGCACAACCTCACATTCCACAAACCCATCTATCCGGGAGACGAGATAACGGTGGAGCTCCACGTTCTCGTGAATCTCAGGAATATGCTCGTCACGCTGAGGTCGAGGGTTTACATCGGCGAAACCCTCCACTATGAAGGCATGACGAAGATCAGGACATTCGAGAATATTTAACGGAAAATCGTTCCCGATCGGGAGAATATCCAGGCGACGGGCTGCCTGGTTCTTCTGTGCAGGATGGTGTGCGCGAGCCGGTATTCCGGTTCCAGCGCTTTCGACAGGGATCCGATATCGGGGTAAGCGTCGTCGAACATCGACCGGTCGGAAACGACAAAGTCGTACGGCGTCCGCTTTGCCCGCGCAATCTTTTCCGCCGTCCAGCATCGAGGCTGTTCCCCTTCGATATCCGCGTCAGGCAGGTACTGTTTTATCAGGAAACCGTAGAAATAATGGGTCCGCGCACCCGGTTTACCCTGGAGATAATCCCGGATCCCGAGAAAGCCGGGGTGCTCCTGTGGGCCGACGATCTCGGGATCTCTGTTCGCCGCCGAGGGAATCGAAAGGGCGAGAAGCAGAAGGCATGCCGCGGCGATCGCGGTTCTTCCCGGTCGCCGCGCGAGCCGGGCGCCCGCGACGGCCGCGCACGAGAAAAGCACCGCGAGCGGAGGCATCATATCGGCTATGTGATGGACATGGACGAGGCGCTGTCCCGTGTTCACGATGAATACCGTCGAGACATAGATCGCGAACGGGAGCATCATCGTGTGAACGCCCCGCAGGGCGGAGCGCGTCTCGCCGCTCGTTTTCCGCGCGGCGACGAGACTCAGCGCAAGAATCCCCGCGCCGAGAACGGACGCGAGAACGAAGGCGGGAGACTGGCCGGCGAGCCGGCGGTAGAGCGCGGTCCACGGGAGGTTCGGAACGTTCCCGGCGTTGTCCCTGATGCGGAAGAGAATCGATTGGAAGAGACTCAGCTTGAAGACCGCGGCGGGCCAGAGCAGGAGGAGAAGGGCGGACGCTCCGAGGGCGCAGAGGCCCCAATCCTTCGCAACCGATTTCCGCGGCCTTTTCCGCAGATCCATGCAGAGCGCGAAAGCGAACGACGGAGCGAGGATCAATCCGAGCTCGCACGTGAGAAGCGCGAGGCATGCGAATGCGCCCGCGGGAAGAAGGTGCCTGAGCCTGGGGTTCGAGAGGTGGAGGGCCAGGAACAGAAGGGCGCATGTGACGAAGAGGGAATATACCGCGTCCCAGTTCGCCGTCCGGCTCACGTAGAGATGAACGGGAAGAAGAGCGAGCATCAGCCCGCCGAACAGAGCGGCCGCGAGACGACCGCCGAAACGGTTGAGGATCAGCAGAACGGACAGCGATACCGCCAGGCAGCAGAGGGAGCCGGCGATCATGGAGAAGATGCGGGCCCCGAACTCGTCCGATCCGAAAAGACGATTGTTCAGGAGAATGACGTATGAGAGGAGAGGCGGATGCCCGCGCCTTTCGTAAAGCATACCCGATCGATCCAGCGCGTTCGCAATGAATCCCCGGTGCGCGGCCGCCTGGGATACGATCGCGTCATAGGCGAACGATTCGCTCGTCACCGGATGAACGCGGATGATGAATGCCGGCGCGAGAACGAGTGCGCAGAGAATGAGCGCGAGCGCGCTTGTTCTCCGTGATTCCACCGCTTCAATGAATCGAATCATCCATCGGGGCTTTGACTCCATGCCGTCCCGAAACATTCGGGCGGCTTATTGTAACCCATCGGGAAGGCCGGCGTAAGCGTTTTTTCCCCCCGCGTCGCGGCCGCCGGAATCTCCCGGATGGACCCGGTCCGGGCGGCGTTTTTCGGGAACAAATGCGATCGAAATGCTGCTTGCATTCGATGGGGGGCTATAGTAATTTTCCGCTCAACGTAGCGCAATGCGAGCTCCCGCGAGAGACGAACGCCGCAGCCTGCCGGCGCGCGGAGGGGGACGATGAATTTCTGGGCGAGGCTCTTCTACAATTGGCGGAGGGTATGGAAGGCTCTCAAGCTGTACGGCATCATCGCGGGTCCCGGCATCATCGTGATGGTCGCGGACAACGACGCCGGGGGGATCACGACATACGCCGCGACCGGCGCCAAGTTCGGTTACAGCCTCCTGTGGTTTCTCATACTCCTCGGGCCAATCGCGTTTTTCATCCAGGAAATGACGGTTCGTCTCGGCGCCGTTACGAAGCGCGGTCACGCCGAGTCGATCTTCCATGGCTTCGGGCCGTTCTGGGGATGGTTCTCCCTCGTCGATCTCATTCTCGTCGATTGGCTCACGCTCATCACGGAATTCATCGGCATGACGGCCGCCATGAGCATATTTCACGTCCCTCCCCTCGTTACGGTGCTCTTTGTCATACTCATCATGGGGATGATGATCGTGCGGGGAAACTACTGGACGTGGGAGAAGATCGCGCTCTTTTTCTGCGCGGTGAACCTCGTATACATTCCCTGCGCCTTCATCGTGCGTCCGTCGATTTCGAACATCCTTTCGAACGGACTGATTCCGCATATTCCCGCAGGTGGTTTCACGAACAGTTTCTTTTTCTTTCTCATGGCGAACATCGGAACGACGATCGCTCCCTGGATGGTGTTCTTTCAGCAGAGCGCCGTCGTGGACAAGGGGATTCAGGAAAAGGACATCTTCTGGGGCAGGATCGATACGTTCATCGGATCGATGTTCACCGTGATCGTCGCCGCGTTCTGCATCATCGTGACGGGCACGCTGCTTCGCGGGGTGGACATCCGGGACGCCGCCGAAGCCGCCGTTCAGCTCATGGGCATCAACAAGTACCTCGGCACGCTCCTCGCCATCGGGCTCTTCGATGCGGGGTTGCTCGGGGCCATCTGCATCTCGCTCGCGAGCTCGTGGGCCTTCGGCGAGGTGTTCGGCTGGGCGCACTCGCTGAACAGCAAGATTCGCGAGGCGCAATGGTTCTACGCGTTCTATTTCTTCGCTCTGGTATCGGCGGGCGCCGTTGTTTTGATTCCCGGGGCGCCGCTCGTGCTCATCACGCTTTTCGTCCAGGTGATCGCAGTGACGCTGCTTCCCGCATCGCTCGTCTTTCTCATCCTCATGCTCAACAACAAAGAGTCGATGGGCAAATACAAGAACAACGTGTTCCAGAATATCGCCAACGTGACGATCGCCGCCGTCATCATTGTGCTGTCGACGATGTACGCGATCAGCACGCTGTTCCCCGGTATTCTGCGATAGCCGGAAGAGAGAGCCGTTATGGGAGAAATGATTTTCAGCGTTCTATCGCGGCGGATCGCGGGGTTCGTGGGAAACATGGTCTCGCAGATATCGGCGATAAACAAGAAGTACGCGACTCCGCACGTGAAGACGACGCCGGCGGTGCGTGTGGCGCTCGTGTTTCTCAGGTTCTACCTGCTCGCGCTCGTCGGTATACTGGTGTACAAATTCATAACTCTCGTGCATTAGGGCGGGACTGAATATGAACACAATGGTCGAGAACAACAAGAACGGCGTCGAGCATGTTTATTCGCTCACCGATATCGTCGGGTACCGGGTCATGCTCCATGGAAAGCGCATCGGCAAGCTGGTCGATCTCGTCGTGGTCGAGCATATCAAGCTGCCGCAGGTGACGAACATCGTGATCGCGCGACCCTTCGGCCATCCGTCCATTGTCGTGCCGTTCGAAAAGGTCCTCTCCATCGAGCCCAAGCAGGTGACGATCGATATCGACGCCTACGAGCCCTACGTACGGGAACTCCACTCCGAGGAGATCCTCCTGAAGGACCACGTGCTCGACAAGAAGGTCGTGGACATCGAGGGGCGCGAGGTGGAGATCGTCTACGACATCCGTCTCGTCAAACGGGCCGGGAAACTGTTCGTCACGGACGTCGACCTGAGCAGGTACGGCCTTCTGCGCCGCATCGGACTCAAAAGGCTCGCCAATTTCATTTACAGCCTGGCCGACAAGATCAAGGAGCAGACGGTCTCGTGGGCGTACATTCAGCCTCTGCCGCCGACGATCAGCCTTTTCAAGGGGGATGTGAAGCTCAACATCCTGAAGGAAAAACTGTCCGACATGCACCCGGTCGATCTCGCGGACATTCTGGAAGAGCTGGACCGCGAGCAGCGCGTCGCGATATTCGACGGTCTCGACACCGAGCACGCATCCGACACGCTCGAGGAGATCGATCCCAATGTGCAGCGGGAGCTCGTGTTCTCTCTCACGAAAGAGAGGGTGGCCGAGCTCATCGACGAAATGACTCCCGGCCAGGCGGCCGATATCCTTTCCGTCCTCGCATTGGAGGACGCCACGCCGATTTTGAAAATGCTCAGTCCGGAAAACGCGAGCAAGATCGAATCGATCCTGAAGAAGCAGGACGAGAACATCCTCAACTTCACCACGCAGGAATTCCTGAAGTTCTCTCCCGGCATGACCGCCGGCGAGGTGGAGGACGGGTTCCGCAGCCTCGCGCGGGGCAAAGACGTCATCATGTACCTCTACGTCGTCGACGAGCAGGACAAGCTTCTCGGCGTCATCGATATCAAGGAGCTGCTCATGGCCAAGGACACCGATCGGCTCGGCGATATCATGACGGAGACGATCATCAGCCTGAATCCGGACAATACCTTGAAGGAAGCCTCAGCGATGTTCGCCCGGTACGGTTTCCGGGCGATACCGGTGACCGACGAGAATGGCAAAATCCTCGGCGTTATCCATTACCGGGACATGATGAACCTGAATCACCGTTTCCTCGGTTGACGATGACTAGTTTTTCCGTTCGTTTCGGGAACCGCAGCGATGCAACCGCCGGCCTGCTCATAGCGGGATTCGTTCTCTTCCTTCTGGTCTTCGGCGCGAGGTTCCATACGATCGAGATCCCCGACTCCGCCGAGAACGACGGCTATGTGGTTCAGGCGGATGAGATTCGCGCGGGTAATGTTCCGCGGGATCCGTATCACCCGCTCCTCTACCAAATACTTTCGGCGGGAGTGGGCGCCCTGCTCAACGATTCGTTTGCCGGCGCCCGGGTCGTGTCGTCGCTCATGGCCGGGATCTTTCTCCTCATGACCTATCTGGTGGGGAGGGCGTACTTCGGGGCGGGTGTCGCGCTCTTCTCCGTCGTCGCGCTGGCGCTGAACTACAACGTTATCACGACGGGCATGGACGCGACGACCGACATGTGTTTCTCGGCCCTGGCAACGGCCGTTCTCTTTTTCTCGCTGCGCGCAATCGAAAAACCGGGCCTCGCATCGGCGGTTCTTCTTGCATTTGCCTTTTCCCTCGCGTATTTCGCGCGCTACAGCGCCGTTTTCCTCGTTCCGGCGGTCGTCGTCGCGCTTCTCGCGCCTTCCTCGCGGGGGGCGATGCGGGGAAGGGTCGTCCGGCTCGCTGTTTTCGCCGCGGCTGCCGCGCTGTTTCTCGCGCCTCACTTCGTGCTGACGGACAAGGCCTTCGGCTCTCCCTGGTATAGCGAAAACTGGAAGAACCTCGCATTCAAGCTGTACGGGAACGGCGACTGGTCCTATTTCAGGAGAATCCCGTACGACGGGCTCATATCGGTGGTCGCGAGCGCCCCTCTGAAGCTCGTCGTTTCGGCGCTGCGCGAGCTCGCAAAATTCTTCTACACGACGCTGGGAGACGTCGGGGGGAGAGGGGTGGCGGGTGGGATATTCGCCGCATCGACGCTCTGCGGCGTTTTCGTCGCCTGTTTCGCGATCGATCGAAAGAGACTCGCCATGCTCTCGTTCCTCTCTTTCTACGTGTTGCTCAGCTGCATCGCGTTTCTCTCAGGATCCCGTTTCATGATCCCGATTCTGCCGCTGTGCTGTCTGCTTGGAGGGAGATTTCTTCTCGCGGGACCGTTCGCCGGCTCGTTCCGGATAGGTGGACGGCAGATGCATCGCGCGGCGCCCGTCGTCGCCGTATTTTGTGTCGCGCTTCTCCTCACGACGATCACGCACGTGCGGCTGTACGTTCGGGCGCAGCCGTCGAGCGAGCTCGACGCGGCGCGCATGATTGAGCGCGAGTACGGCCCGGACGTGACGGTTCTCGGAACGTTCCCCTTCATGCAGCGGTACGTGAAGTATTCGTATTTCAAGCTCGAAGACGCGGGCGGTGGCGATGTGAGGGACGGTGACAGGTACCTGCGGCGCGTGCGATCCATCGTCGAAGAGAAAGACGCCGACTTCGTAATTATCGGCGAGGCGAGTCTGAAGGGAAGACCCGTGGAACTTCTGGATGCGGGGGAGGCCGCTCCGTTTCTCGAGCCCCTTTTTCGCGGCGACAGGGTCGTCGTGTACCGGGTCATGAAGGGCGTGCGCTGAACGGCGCACCTTGCGGGGATACGAGAAGGGCCGCTCGAGAGAGCGGCCCTTCTTCATTTCGGGAGAGAGATCCCGGGCAGCTCAGCGCCGCCCGGGGATCTCTCGTGAATGCTCGCTACTTCACGATCTTGAACTCCACGCGGCGGTTCGCGGCTCTGCCTTCCTTGGTCTTGTTCGACGCGACCGGCGTGCTTTCGCCGTAACCCTTCGAATTGAGGTTCCCCGGCTTGATCTGCGGGAAAGTCGCTTCGAGGTAATCGTGGACGGCCTTGGCGCGCGCCTCGGAGAGCTTCAGGTTGTACTGATCCGTTCCCGTGGCGTCGGTGTGACCACCGATCTCGACTACGAGGTCGCTCGCCTGGATGAGAATGGCGCCTATACGATCGAGTTCCGTCTTGGATTCGGGCTTGAGCGTCGCCTTGTTGAGATCAAAGAGAATAGCCGTCGTCGTGATGAGACCCGTATCGATGAATTGCTTCACCTCGACGGGGCATCCCGTTTCGTCGACCTTGGTTCCGGCAGGCGTGTTCGGGCATTTATCGATGCCGTCGAGAACGCCGTCGTTATCGGAGTCGGACGGGCATCCCTTGGCGTCGACCGTGGCGCCGGCGGGAGTGCCGGGGCACTGATCGATGCCGTCGAACACACCGTCGTTGTCGGAGTCGGACGGGCAGCCTCTGGCGTCGACCGTGGCGCCCCGGGGAGTGCCGGGGCACTCATCGGTGCCGTCGAATACGCCGTCACCGTCGCTGTCCACGGGCGCGGGGGGCGGCGGCGGCGGCGGAGCGGGCGCGCAGGCGCACTTCCACGGCCACGGCATAAGGACGAAGCAAACGGCCTTGCTGTCGGATTGATCAGTCATCGTCGTGCGGAACTTGGCCCACTGGTCCTTGTAGCCCGCGGAAGCCGGAACAACGGCCATCGCAACGACCATGACGACGACCAGGAGAATCGCGGAGAATAGTCTCATAATCCCTCCTTCGTAAAATGCCCGTTTCTTGAACTTTTTATCTACGCTTCCAATTCTGGTTTACCTTGTAAACCTTTCCCTTTTTATTTGCAAGAGCTTTTTTTGCCCTTTTTTTTGCCCCGGCGCATAAAATTATCGCCCGATAAATAGGGTAATTAGCGGCTGCAACCAAAATATTTCCAATTGGCGAACCCGCCCGCAATCGCCCTCGCTCATATGAATGCGGACCCTGCGGCGCGGGCGCATGGCCAGCGCCGTCTATTTCTTCTCGAACACCATGAGCTTTCCCGACAGGAAATCGGTGATCCAGAGCCTCCCGTCCGCGGCCGTTTTCCCGTTTGTGAGGGAATAGATCGCATCTCCGAACTGTCCGCCCAGATAGAAGGATACGTTGCGCGAATCGAACCGTGTGTCGCCGTATGGATACTTTTCGGAATGCAGGAGCGTGAACTTCGCCGTCGCCGGGTCGAACTGCGCGACGGAAAGCGCGCGGGCGCTGTGCGAGGTGATGACGAGTTCGTCCCCCCATGCGAAGAGGTTGTCGGGAAGGCCCTCGTACGGGATCGTGTAGGTTGCGCCGCCTTCCCGCACTTCCTGCAGGGTGTTGTCCGCGTGATTGATGACGTAGACCTTGTCCCCGAGACGGCTCAGTTTCAGCGGGCCGTTTCCGGAGATGATCTCTCTCGCCGCAAAATCGGTTTTGCCGACGATGGAGACGCTCTTCGATTCGAAATTGGCGATATAGATGTTTTCGTCGTCAAATACGAGATCGGAAGGGCCGCTCCCGACCGCGATCCGGGAAATGCCCTTCCTGGCGGCCGGATCTATGACATGCAGGATGCCCGGATCTCCGTCCTTCTCGGCGACGCGGGCCAGGTAGATCCGGTTCTTTCCCGGATCGAAGCGGAGTATCCGCTGCGTATTTTCCCGCTCGATCGTATCCGGCATGGTGATCCGCGTGCCTATCTCAAAAAGACGTACCTCGTCGGCGAGTGTGCCGAGCATCTGCTCTTCCTTGCCCCACAGATTCTGCGTGAAATAGAGCGTGCCGGCCGCGTCGAAAACCATCCGCTGGGCCTGGCGCGGTATGCGGCGGTCGTAGAATCCGAGATCCCCGGCGGTTATTCCCATGATCCCGTCTTTCGCGCCCCAGATGTAGACCACGGGCCAGTATGATTGGTGTGGTCCGTATGAGAGATACACGTTTCCGGCGGGAGTGACGATCGATTCGACCGGGTAGTCGCACGGCAGCCGGTGCAGCTCGTACTTCCCGTCCATCCGTACCTCGGCGAACTGATCCTCGGAGTTGAATACGAAGAAACTGTTTCGCGTCCGTACCTCGACAAGATCGATCGGCGCCCAGCCGGTGTAGATCTTTTTCGCGGCGCCGGCCGCCGGGTCGAGCGCCGTCACGGCGGCGCCGAAGGTGCCGTTGACCGCGCTCGCGCCCTTCGGGTAATAGAGCAGGTTGTTGTTCGGATTATGGGCGATCGTGAACATGTGAGGGATGATGCCGAGATCGGTGATACGCTTCACGAGCGTGCGCTCCGCGAGATCGACGACGTCGACCTCTCCCTGCGCCCAGCTCGCGACGTAGAGGAGGCCGTTTTTCGCGTCGACGGCGCTCGCGTCGTTTCCGTACGCGGGGAGCTTGATCTCGGTGATCTTCCCGTTCTCCTTGAAATCGACGACATGAACGGACGGGTGGTTGTCGTAGGGGATGTACACCTCGTCGCGCGCCGGGTTGTAGACGATGCCCACTCCCTCGGTGAATTGCGGGAGCTGCACAACCGCGCCCTCGCCGGTGAGGACGTCTATCTTCGCCGCCTCGATCACCCGGCGGGCGTTCGTCTCGACGACGAGGTAGAGTCGATGCGTCGTTTCGTCGTAGCCGGCGAGATGCCACCGTCCGCCGCTCGTGAGCTTGAGCCCCCGCGAATTGACGAGTTTCCCGTTGCGCCCGTCGAAAAGGAAGATGGTCGACGTAAAGCCGTCGACGCCGACGATCCGGTTGAGCTCGGGAGCGGCGACGACCTTGCGGATCGGAGGCGGGGGGGTCGCGTTGAGATTGATCAGATTCTCCCTCGTCGCGAGCCACGGCAGCATCGTGAGCTTTCCCGATTTTGCCGAATAGAAACCGAGCTCCTTGCTCTCGCGCCCGGCGAGGAACGCGTTTCCCGTTTCCTCGTCGACGGCGATCGATTCGAATTGCGCGCCGGTCGGAATCGTTTTCGAAACCGCGCCGTCGCTCGAAGCGATCGAGAAACAGCGCGATCCGATTAAATAGACCTCGCCGGTTTTTCTCCTGAACGTCAGCGCTTCCGCCTTGAGATGCTGCAGGGCCCGCCCCTGGACGGGCACATTCAGGACGGAATGGTCCCGGCAGTCGATGAACGAGATGGAAGAGCTGAGCGTGTTCGCGACGATGAGTCGGTTGTGGAACGCGTCCATTCTCACCAGAACGGGTCCCGCGCCGTTCGCCGCGAGATTTGCCTCCTTGAGAAAATCGATCGTCGTGACCGAGACCCCGGCGGCCCATAGCGGAACGGCCGAGATCAGGAATATCGCGACGGCTGCGGCGATGAGCATTCTCTGTGTCATGGGACGGCTCTCCTTTCGGCGTACCCGGGAACCTTGCCCCCGGTTCGGGGGTCCCCCCATAGTAGCGGAGCAACTTCGGCGCGCCACAATTATCTTTACAAAATCTTCGACCGCGGCGAGAATCGCACGGTAAGACGTACCGTTCAGAAGGAGGAATCGGCATGAAGTATCCGATGTTCGTTCTTGTGTTTCTGTTTATGCTTTCCGGCACGGTCGCGCTCGCGCAGGAAGCGCCGGGGCTGACCGTTGAAGAGATGGTCTTCTGCGCGGCGGTGCAGGATCGCGCTCCCTCGCTCCCCGATACCGCATTCGCGTCGACCATTGAGAACGTGTGGTGCTTCGTCAAGGTGACCGGCGCCGCCGACACGACGGCGATAACGCAGGTGTGGTACTACGACGACCGCGAGATGTCGCGCGTCGAGCTCGCGGTGAAGTCCGCGCGCTGGCGCACGTGGAGCTCGAAGAAGATCCTTCCCGAATGGCAGGGAATCTGGCGCGTCGATGTCCTCTCGCCGGGCGGGGAAGTGCTGAAGAGCGGCTCGTTCGCCGTCAAACCATGAGGTAAGGGATCGATTGCTCGTCGCGTCCGATCGTATCCGAAGCAGGATGAGACATGCAATGACATCACGAGTCAACGCCCGTCGCTCCATTCTTCTATGGCTCTTCATGGCCCTTGCCGCGAGTTTGCCTTCCCGTAGCGCGCCCGCGGCGGTGTTCGAACGCGGCATGCCGCCGCGGATCGCTCGCCCGGCGGGCGCCGGCGATGCGTACTCGTACGTCGTCATCCACGTGAGCGTCGACGGACTTCGCGGTGACGCGATAGCGAGGCTCGGGCCCCTCAAGGTGCCGCATCTGTATCGCCTCAGGATCGAGGGCGCCTTCACCGACAACGCGCGCAACGACTTCGACATTACGGTCACCCTGCCGAATCATGTCTGCCAGCTCACGAGCCGTCCGGTTCTCGGGCCCGACGGCCATGGCGTCAGTTTCAACAGCGACGACGGTCGCACGATCGAGGCCATTCACGGCTCCTATGTCGCAGGCGTATTCGACGTCGCGCATGACCACGGCCTCGCCACCGGCATGTACGCGAGCAAGAGCAAATTCGCGCTCTTCGAGCGGAGCTGGAACGCCACGAACGGCGCCCCCGATACGACGGGTGTCGATAACGGCCGTGACAAGATCGACGTGTACGTGTACCAGGCGAACACCGCGGCGCTTCTCGATAGCTTCATGACACATATGAACGCGGCGTCGCATCGCTACGCCTTTATTCATCTCGCCGACCCGGACGCGGCCGGCCATTCCTACGGCTGGGAGAGCGCGAACTATCTCGATTCGATCGTGAAGGTCGACGGTCTCATCGGGCGCATATTCGATCTGATCGACGGCGATGCGCGCTTCGCGAACGGAACCTATCTCGTCGTTACGGCGGACCACGGGGGACACGGGACCGACCACGAGAACGCGGCCGATCCGTTGAATTACACGGTGCCTCTCTACGTGTGGGGGCCGGGTGTTCCCGCCGGAGCGGATCTCTATTGGCTGAATCCCGCGACACGCGCGAATCCGGGAAACGGAAGACCGACGTATGCGGCCTCGCCCGCGCCGATCCGCAACAGCGAGTCCGCGAACCTCTCGCTCGATCTCCTCGGGCTTTCCGGTGTGCCGGGTTCCGTTCTCAACGCGGCGCAGGATTGCGACGCGATTCTTCCGGGCGGCGCCGGCGCGCTTCCCGCCGTTTCCATCACGAACCCTCCTTCGGGGACGCGTCTCGAATACCCGGCGAGCGTCGTAATCGAGGCGACGGCCGATCCACGGAGCGGCACCGTCGCGCGAGTCGAATTTTTTGCCGACGGCGTGTCGCTCGGAGCGGATTCGACGAGCCCCTACGCGTACGCGTGGACTGAGATTCCATTAGGCGTTTACCGGCTCACGGCGCGCGCCGTCCGCGATGACGGAATCGCCGCAACCGCGAGCGTCGATATCGAGATCACATCGGCCGCCGCGGGGACCGACGGGCATTCCCTCCTGCGGCCGCCCCGCATCTATCCGAATCCCTTCGACCGTTTTTCGACGATCGAATTCTCCCTTCCGGAAACCGATGCCGTCGAAGTCGACGTGTACGATCTTCTCGGGCGTCGCGTCGAGCGCCTCTTCGGCGGCCGTCTCGGGGGGGGCGTTCACGAAATGACCTTCGACGCCTCGAGCTACGCTCCGGGTATTTATTTCCTCCAGCTCCGTTCGAGCACCGCCGTGCGGACGGGAAAGCTCATGATCGTTCGCTGATGACGAATATGAAATCGATAAATCCCGCGACGCTCGAGGTGATCGGCACCTACGATGAGCTCTCGCCGGAGACCGCCGCTCGCGCGGTCGGAGAATCGGGCGCCGCGTTCGAGCGCTGGAGGGAAACCTCGTTCGCCGAGCGGGGCGTCCTGATGACAAAAGCGGCGGCGATCCTCCGGAGCCGTTCGGAGGAGTTCGCGAGGCTCATGGCGCTCGAGATGGGAAAGCCGGTCCGCCAGGGCCGCGCGGAGATCGAGAAATGCGCCTGGGTGTGCGAGTACTACGCCGAGCGCGCGGCGAGCTTCCTCGAGCCCGAGACGATCGCGACGGAGGCGCGCAAGAGCTTCGTTACGTATCAGCCGCTCGGCGTCGTTCTCGCCGTCATGCCGTGGAACTTCCCCTTCTGGCAGGTGTTGCGTTTCGCCGCGCCCGCGCTCATGGCCGGCAACGCGGGCGTCCTCAAGCACGCCTCGAACGTGTGCGGGTGCGCGCTCGCGATAGAAGATGTCTTTTCCGCGGCGGGATTTCCCCGGGGCGTTTTCCGGACCCTCCTCGTCGGAAGCGGCGCCGTGGAGAGAATCATCTCCCACCCCGCGGTCAGGGCGGTCACCCTCACGGGAAGCGCCGCCGCGGGAAGGGCGGTCGCCCGCGCGGCGGGGGAACAGCTCAAGAAAACGGTGCTCGAGCTCGGGGGGAGCGATCCGTACGTGGTCCTCGATGACGCGGATGTCGGCCGGGCCGCGGCGATTTGCGCCGAAAGCAGGCTCGTCAACGCGGGGCAGAGCTGCATCGCGGCGAAGAGATTCATCGTGGTCGAGTCGCGGGCTCGTGAATTCACCGAGCTGTTCGTGGAAGCGATGCGGAGGAGGAAGGTCGGCGACCCGCTCGATGAGGCGACCGAGGTCGGGCCGCTCGCGCGGCTCGATGTGAGGGATGATCTTCACCGCCAGGTCATGGAGAGCGTCGAAAAGGGCGCGAAGTGCATTCTCGGCGGCCGGCCGCAGACGGGCGCGGGCGCATTCTATCCGCCGACGGTGCTCGTCGATGTCGCAAAAGGTATGAGCGCCTGCGACGATGAGCTCTTCGGTCCCGTCGCGGCCGTGATCACGGCGAGGGACGAGGATGAGGCGATCCGCGCGGCGAACGACACGAGCTTCGGCCTCGGCGCCGCTCTCTTCACCCGGGATCTCGAACGCGGGGAACGGATCGCCGCGTGCCGGATCGACGCGGGCTCGTGTTTCGTCAATGCGTTCGTGAAATCGGATCCCCGCCTTCCGTTCGGCGGCGTCAAGGAGAGCGGGTACGGCAGGGAGCTGTCGTATTTCGGGATCAGGGAGTTCGTGAACGTGAAGACCGTCTACGTGGCCTGAGCACCCCGGCCGGCGCGGGTCCTGCCGGGCCCCCCCCGCGGGTCCTGCCGCCCGCTCGCGCGATACGCGGGTCCTGTCGCCCATTGCACCCCGCACGTGCTCGCTCGCGAAGCTCGCTGCGCTGCGTGCGGGGACCCCATGGGCGCCACCCGCTATTCGGAGCCTCATCGGCGCCACCCGCGCCCGCGCGACGCCGTCACTTCCCGATTCCCTCGATATTCCCGTTCCAGAGGTACGTGCGCGTCTCCTTCACGATCACTCCCGAGAGCACGATGAGCGAAATGAGATTCGGAATCGCCATGAGCCCGTTCGTGATATCGGCGAACGACCACACCATGCGGATCGAGACGACCGAGCCGAGCATCACGCAGATCACCCAAAGCCACCGGTACGGTTTGACGGCGCGGATTCCGAAGAGATACTCGCTCGCTTTCTCGCCGTAGTACGACCAGCCGAGGAGCGTCGAGAAGACGAAGGTGAGGAGTCCGAAGGTGAGGATGGCCGGACCGATCACGGGGATGTCGGAGAACGCCGCTTTCGTAAGGGCCGCTCCGTGGAGCCCGTTGATCCATTCCCCCGAATTGACGAGCACGAGCCCCGTCATGGCGCAGACGACGACGGTGTCCCAGAAGGTGCCCGTCGAGGAGACGAGCGCCTGCCGGATCGGATTCTTCGTCTGGGCGGCGGCGGCGAGAATCGGCGCGCTGCCGAGGCCCGATTCGTTCGAGAAGAGTCCCCGGGCGATGCCGTAGCGCATCGCCTCGCGCATGCCCGCTCCGAGGAATCCCCCCACCGCGGCATGGCCGTTCCAGGCCCCCGACCAGATGAGCCGCAGCGTCTCCGGCATTTCCCTCGCGTTGATGATGATGATCGCGGCGCAGCCCCCGACATAGACGACCGCCATCACGGGGACGAGCTTCTCGCACCAGGCGGCGATCGACTTGATGCCGCCGAGGATCACGACGGCGGTGAGAATCATGATGACGAATCCGGTGATCCAGACCGGAACGTGGAACGTCTCGTAGACCATCGTCGAGATCGAGTTCGCCTGGACCATGTTGCCGATGACGAGTGCGGTGACGCACATGAGCGCGGCGAAAATGACGCCGAGCCAGCGCTGCTTCATCCCGCGTTCGAGGACGTACATGGGGCCCCCCGCCATGAGCCCGCTCTTCGTCGTGATGCGGTATTTCACCGAGAGAACCGCTTCGGCGTATTTCGTCGCGATACCGAAGACGCCGGTGAGCCACACCCAGAATACGGCGCCGGGTCCGCCCGCGGCGACCGCCGTCGCGACGCCGACGATGTTGCCCGTGCCGATCGTCGCGGCGAGCGCCGTCGTGAGCGCGCCGAACGGGCTCACGTCCCCTTCTCCTTCGTGAGCGCGGCTGAAGGAGAGCTTTATCGCTGTGCCGATGTATCTCTGGATGAAGCGAAGCCGGATCGTGAGGAAGATATGGGTTCCGAGGAGAAGGATGATCAGCGGAGGACCCCACAGGGCGTCGCTCCAGTTCTGAAAAAGCTTTTCGAGCGTCTGCATCTGTCCCCTTTCCCGGCGAGTGCGGGCATTGTAGCACAGGAAAGCGCCGTGTCAATCGTTCATCCCCCGGGGCATCCCCCGGGGCACGGGGGGCTGCCGGCGGCGGCTCCCGAGCGGTTCAGCATTGTCTCTTGACAGCCGG
>JBAZPL010000005.1:0-26931 GCA_041648155.1 Candidatus Krumholzibacteriia bacterium | reverse complement strand
GTTCTCCACGCCGATCCTGAATCGGCTCGCCACGACGCGATTCGTCATCTCGCTGAATACGGACGGATCGCCCGGAAACACGAGTTCCCCGACTTCCAGGCAGCTGAGCCCGATGCAATCCACGTCCTCCGGTTTCACGGCGGCGTTCTCGAGCACGTCGTCGTACAGCTTCGAGAGATGGCTGAGGACGAGGAAATTGATGCCGGCAAGCTCCTCCGAATCGAATTTCTCGTTCCGATCGAGGGCGCCGATAGTCGCCAGAAGCTCCGGATCCAGGGAACGGCTCGTGAAGCCGCGCAGGTACAGGATCGTTTCGTCTCCGCTCCCCGAAACCTCGACGAGAGCGGCCCCGAGTTTGCCGGGGGTGTTTCCCGTTTCGATCCCGATTATGAGGCGTTTTTCTTTCTTCTTGAGGGCCGCGAGCCGCTTCTTCAAAACAGAACCTCCGGGGGATGAGGCCGCTTCGAAATCCGGAGGCGTCCCACGCGCGTGTGGGCGTCTCCTTCGAAGCGATTGTAAGGAAGGTCCCCCGCGAAGGTAAAGCGATTTTATTCGAGCTTTACGCTCTTGCCCTTGATGTCGATCGTCTTCCCCAAGCGGCTGATATGGATCACGTAGATATACGTGCCGTTCGCGACGCGGTCCCCCGCGAGGTCGCGCCCGTCCCAAAGAACGGCGTTGGCGTACGGGAACCGTGCAGGTTCGAGCTGATCCCGCGGCACGGGGAGAGACCTGATTAGCACACCGCTTACATTATAGATATCGATCGTTATCGATTCGGCGGAGATGTTGAGCTCGTATTGAATGTACGTCTCACTGCTGAACGGATTGGGTATGCTGAATACGTTTGTTGCGAAGATTTCGTTTCCCGTGACGACAAACTGGATGTCCCGCAAGAAGAGATCGCCGGCCTTCACCGTGAAAACGTGCTCCCCGGCCACGAACGTCCTAACAAATGCAGCCTCCCAGTGCAGGGGGCGATTCTGATCGGGTGTCGTGAATATGATGCCGGGCTGAGGGTCCCCGTCGATGGAAAGCTCCGGCGCCTGCGGGAGATACGCCGGGAAATCAGCCTTTACGGTGAAGGTGCCGGTAGGAGGCGATTCAACGCCGGGGACAATTTCGATCGTGCGATTGTTATTTGAATAGACCAGCTGCACCTGTGCCACCCTGATCGGGATCTCGAAACTACCCACCTCGCGTCCATCGGGCGCGAAAACCTGGAAGAGCAGGTTGTCATCATTCGGGTCGATCGTGTAATCGTAGTCAACCTGGTACGAGCGCGCGTACGTGAAGATTGCCGGGTCCTGATCGACGAGCCGCGTGATCCTCAGCGAGCCGGTGCTGTCCTCGCCGTTCACCCTGAGCGTGATGCGCCCGATCGCCACGATGTCGCTCACCGTGAGGCGCAGCTTGATCAGGTTCGTGCCGTCGCGGGCCCTCATCGTTTCGCCGGGGGATACGACGCGATATTCTCCCGCCGAATCGGCCTCGAGCCGCATGAGCGGGGGCCCCGGATCGATCCTGAGCATCGGATCGCCGAGGACACAGTACCGGAACACCTGCTCCGACCCGTACGACGTGTTGTCGATCTGTTCGATCTCCGCCTTTGCGATCGCCTCGCCGAATATCCAGTGGGCGCCCGTGTACTCGTTGCGCGGCCCGACCGAGTCGGCGGGGAGCGCCTGGAACAAGGTCCTGTGCAGCCGTTCGACGAGCACGGCGTTCTGTGAGAGATATTCGAATCCGGCGCTCGCGTACGTCGCGACGGCGCCCGCTCCGGATTTGAAGAGGAGCTGCTCGCTCATGCAATCGCCGTACGGCCCCGTTTCGCCGAACGTGTTGTATTCCGCCTGGATGGCGAAATCGCTGATATGGCAGCCGACGCCGACGAAGACGAACGGCGTGTAGGTCCGCAGGCTGTCGGGATCCATGTACCATCCCAGGGAGTAGGCGGACTCGGTCGTGAGGACGGCACGGTTCCCGTGCCCCTGAAACATGTACCAGAGACATCCCCGGTTGAGCGCCTTGTTGAGAGCAGGAGTGAATGTGCTTCTCGTGGCGGTCGTGGATTTGAACAAGACCGCCGGCCCGCTCTCGGTTCTGTTGGGATGGATCGGATCGGTATACAAGGAAAGGTGGAGCCGCTGCACGTCGAATCCTCCGGGGAGCGCCCTTTCCACGGCCGCGGCGCAGCTGTCGGTGCTCCGCTCGAACTCGTACTCGTACGAGAGGTACCGGTAATCGTTTCCGCGGCCGGACCACGCGTCGTCGGAGAAGAGGACGACGCGGCGGCGCCACGCGTCATTGGGCTGCGGAGTCTCCATGCGTTTCGTTTTGTTGATGATTGCCCTGAGCTCCACGTCCCTCCCGACGGGAAGCCTGCCGATAAAAACGTCCGGGTAACCGCCCGGGAGAAGCGGAGCCCCGGCTATACCCGAGGAGACGGGGACGATCTCGTCGAGAAACGCATAATACTTGTCCGAGTAGATGACCTCGTCGTCGTACGTACCGCTCACGCTCGCCGAATAGGTGAAAGAGGGGACATAATCGGGAGCGGAGCCCTGCAGGTCCGGATCCGGCCCGTAGTAAAGACGCTTGTGATCCTCGCTCGCGTCCCCCACGAGGACAATGTACTCCACTCCCCAGTGATTGAAACCGTACTTGATATATCGCTTGATCGCGTCCGCGTGCGCAAGCCCGCCGTTGAACTCGTCGTAGACGTCTTCGACATCCGCGAGGAGCACGCGGTAGCCCTGGCTCCTCCTCCAGGCGGCGTACTCGGCGCTGCGCGCCATAAAATCCCGGTGCGAGATGACGAGCGCCTGATACGACCCGGCCGTTTCGCGGAGACGCGACGGCGCGTCGACGGAAACCGCGCGCACCGCGAGGCGCTCCGCGGCGCCGCCGCCGAAGGCGATGAACCTGCGCGTCGCATATGATTCGTCGAGGTCGATCACGAGCCGGTAGCCGCTCCCTGCCGAAACGAAATCGGACGGACCGAGCGCGCGATACGAAGGGCTTCTCGGATTCGTGACATCGACGAGAAAACCGCTGTTCGTCGAAAAGCCCGAAATCGGGATCGCCCAAGGATCGATGAGCGGACCCACGGCGAATTCGAGCCTGTCGCCGCTCGCGACGAAAAGCGCCGAATAATTGATCGCAAAATCGTTGATGAGATACTTGTAGTCCGCGTCGCATGTGACGACGAGCTCGTTCTGGCCGTCGACGAGCCAGGAGGAAGAAAGCCCCGTAAACGTGTAGGTCCTCGCCTCCTTGGAGAAAAAGCTGCCCGTCCCGATCGGGTGCGTCCCCGTGGCGTTCCGGACGCTGAACGAAACGATGTGCGTGACGCCCAGCGGATCGTTTCCCTGCAATCGAAACGTCAGCGAAAACGTCCCCGGGGAAGCCGGATGATTCAACTCGAACGGCACCGCCGATCCCGTGACAACGGGCCCTTTCGCGTAATAGAAGTCGAACGTCCCCGGAACCGCGTTCTTCATGTACCAGGTGTCCGTACGATATTTCATCGTCGCGGTGAATTGGCGGAGGGTGTCAGCGCTCGGGAGAGCCGGGGGGATCAGGGGCATGAGCGATCCGGCGACCTCCTCCTCGAGCCAGAGGACGTTGTCGGCGGCGTAAAGGGCATTCGTATCGAGCGCCTCCGCGTCGTCCTTGAGCCCGAACGAGTAGAAATAGAGAAGGTCGCTTCCGTCGAAAACGCCCGGTGCCGTCCCCGCGCCTTCGACGAAAAAGACCGGCACATCGACGGTTCTCGCGAGATCGGGCCTCGTCTCGTCGTAGTAGTGTTTCTTGAGCGCGAGCTCCCCCGTCGCAAGCCCGGCCGAAAGCCCGGCGGCGATGAGAGAATCGGCGCGCATGAAATAGATGCCCGTTTCGGGAATCCGGATCTTGAGCTTCTTCCCCACCTCCGCCGCGGCCGCGAAACGAAGCGCCTGGTCGAGCGGTTTGCGGAATCTCGGCGCGTCGCCGGGGTTGACGAGAAGCTCGTCATAGAGCCGCTTCCAAGCGCCCCCAAGGGGAGCTTCCCCGAGAACGTCGGTCCGGGAGAGCGCGCCTGCGCTTCCGAAGCTCACCGTCACCGACAGCTTGCGGACGAAACGCGCGCCGCCGGCATCGAGAACGATCGGATTTATCCTGATCGGCAGAATCCTCTGGCGGCCCATGAACGACGCCGGAAACGCCTCGACGAGCGGCAGGCCCCCGCCGTTCGCCCATGGGTCGGGAGGATAATACTGTTCCGTGATCGGAATGCCGTTTTCCCCCTCGATGAACCGCTCCCCCGGCACACGGAAGAGATTCAGCGGCCCAAGGCGCTCCTCCTCGAGCACCGTCGTCGAGACGCGAGGCTCGCCAAACGGCGGGATAGCGACACGAAAGGTCCTGCCGGGCAGCTCCACGGCGCCCGGAGGGGAGAACGTCCCGTATCCGTCGATAACAAGCCTTACCGTGCCTCCGGACGCAGGAACGATTCCGGCCCCGGGGACCGTCACCTCGAACGTGATGGCTCCGCCGGCGGATGAAACGAGGCGCGCTCCGTCCTCGCGGGCCCCCGCCGCTCCCGTGAAAGCCAAGAGAACGAAAATGGCCGGTATGAGACCGCATACCGACCGACTGCGATCAGGCTTACTCAAAGGGATTCACCTCGTCTCCAGGGGTGGTATCATCCGAGGCACAAGGGGCAGCACATGACCTATGACCCGCTACTGAAAGCTATTTCCCGGAAGAGAAAAAAACAAGCGAAAAAAGACGCTCGGACCGTAACGCGAAACCTGCCTGCGCGGTCCTCCCCACCCTACTTGTCGAAAAGACTCTTCATGGCTCCCCACGTCGATCCCCCGGCGCCGATGGCCGTCTCCGGCGGGAGGCACGGAGTCGTCGCGGCGTTCAGGTAGAGATTCGTCCCTTTCAGACAGGGCTCCGCCGGATTTCCCTCGCTGCAGGTGAAGAACTGAAAGAATCCGGACACTGAATGGGGCGCGACCTCGAGATACGTCTGCTCGAGCGAGCTCACGTAAAGCGTCTGATGCGCAACCCAGCACCAGCTCCACTGACATGTTCCGAACGCGGCCGAAATCCCTTCGAGCAGGTTCCCCTGTTGCATCGCAAGATCGCTGTTGTACGTCACGCGGTCGGCTATCACGTTCGACGGATAAGCCACGGCGAATTCAACCCCCAAAAGCCCGTTTTCACCCGGCTGGCACCATACCCAGACCTCGGCCTTCGCGATCGAATAGCCCCAGGGAACCGCGCAGTATGCGTTATATGAACGGGCTCCATCGGCGTAGAGCGAGATATTCCCCCGCGGGGGAAGCTGCGCATGCGCCGCGCCGGCAAGGCCGACGACGATCACTGCTGCCAGAAAAGCGTGCTTCATGATGCCTACCCGCCTCGCTGCGATGCCCTTTGACGGCGATGGGGACCCTCACGGATCCCCATCGTTTTCACCAACCACCGAGAGTAAAGAGGGCTCTTAGAACAAGCTCTTGATCGCTCCCCAGTTCGTCTCCTGTACGCCCACAGTACCGTCCATGCAGAGATACAGAGGCGTCAAGTAAATGAGCGGCTCGATCGGATAACCGAGCGCGCAGGTCGCAAGCTGATACGCCGGCGGGAGAGTCCCCGGGTGCTTAATGATATCTATCTTGCAGGGAACTGCTGCGGCCAGCGACATCATGGTGAGCTGATGCGTCCAAGCCCAATCCATCTGGCACGCGCCCTCAGCGAACGCGACGCTGATGCCCGCTGCGAGCGAGCCGAGAGCGACGGCGATGGCGGGGTTCTGGACAGTGACGGTCGTAATGGTCGTCGCCGGGAAGCTGACGGCCCACTCGGCCGCCTGCAGACCATTCACGGGCGGCAGGATCCAAATCCAGGCCGAGAACGTTCCGTACTGAGCCGGACAAATGACGTTGGCGCCTGGAGCCGTATCGTGTGTCGCATCCTTGAAAACGCCGATGTAACCAACCGGGGGAAGCTCAGCCAACACGGAGCCGGCTACGAACATAACCGCTGCTGCGAGAAGCATCGCTTTCTTCATCTGGTGTCCTCCTCGAATCTAGCAAACCCACATTGCTGCGTGATGTCATGCGTCACAACTCTGAGCGATTGCTCTTCCTATCCTTGCCTTCACCTCCTCTTTAGAGATGGGGGTTCTCTGCTTCTCAGAGAACCCCCTCCTGTCTTGGCTACGTAGCTCCACTGAAATGGTCAGGTCGCTGTAGCACTGCGGCGATTAGAACAAGCTCTTGATCGCTCCCCAGTTCGTCTCCTGCACGCCTAGAGGATTCGGAACCCAGCAGACATACAGAGGCGTCAAGTTAATGAGCGGCTCGATCGGATAACCGAGCGCGCAGGTCGCAACCTGAAACGCCGGCGGGAGAGTCCCCGGGTGGTTAATGATCTCAATCTTGCAGGGAACTGCGGCCAGCAACATCATGTTGAGCTGATGCGTCCAAGCCCAGTCCATCTGGCACATGCCCTCAGCGAACGCAACGCTGATGCCCGCTGCGAGCGAGCCGAGAGCGACGGCGATGGCGGGGTTCTGGACTGTGGCGAGAGTAACGGTCGTCGCCGGGAAGCTGACGGCCCACTCGGCCGCCTGCAGACCATCCACGGGCGGCAGGATCCAAATCCAGGCCGGGAACGATCCGTACACAGCCGGACAAACCAAATTGCCGGGATTACCGTACGCATCGGGATCCCCTACGAAGTGTGTCGCATCCATGAAAATACCGATGTAACCGACCGGGGGAAGCTCAGCGACCACGGAGCTAGCTACGAACATAACCGCAGCAGCAATTAGCAACGCCTTCTTCATTGTGGCCTCCTCTCAATATACCTGGAACACTAAACCGAACTACCTTCGCGGGTTCAGGGTGGCTGGATGAGACGTTTCCGTCCATCCAGCCACAAGCCCTAACCCTACCTGTACTGAGACTTGATCGCACCCCAGCTTTCTTCTTGCGTGTCGTTTTCAGGTGTGAACGCTCCGCGGATCTCCCCGCTATCGGGATGCGGACCTATGGAAAACGAGAACGGCGCCGGCGAGTCCGCCATCTTGGAAGGCGCGTCGAAATACACGCCCAGCGTCGCCGCACCCGGCATCCCTGGCATCAGGAGAGCCGTTGCGAATGCAAGAAGCAGCTTCCTCACTAATCCAACTCCCTTGTTTGCAGACCTAAGATGCATACGTCTCCCGGAAGCTAGATAATCAGCCTACGGCCTACTAGCACCGATGCTCTTTGTGCGTTCCAAAGTATGCAAAGTCGCTCAGGTTGCACTTGTCGTCATCGGTGTAATCGCAGCAGGCATTATAACCGGCCTGACCCAGGTTCTTGTTGTAGCTCGTACCGAACGGAACCATGTCGGACAGGTTGATAATGCCATCCGGCAAGCCGCCGGCGCCCGTAAGATCCGGGCTCTTCACGATAATATCCAAGCACACGTTGCTGATGCAGCTGGGATACACGCCCTTCAGGGGCTTGCCCTGAATGGCCCACCAAATGCCCCCAGTCAATGTGCAACCGCCGACCGAGAGGCGATTCGAGAACGTCGTTTTGCCGTTTGCTCCGGTGAGGGAGTCGGCAGTGACCGGGGTCGAACAAAGGGCAAGCTGCTTTGCGGGATTGCAGGCGTTTAGCCAGTAATCCGTCCAGGGAATGCCCGGAATCGGATTTCCGCCGGCATCACGCGCTATGATCCAGATGTAAGCAGTCGAGCCGCCGGCAGCATTCCGAATGAACTCGAAATCGCCGGCCGGGCAAACTGTTATCTTCAACCCGACAGCAGCAAGCGTGCCGAGACCGTCATCCGTTCCGGCGGTGCTTCTGCAGTCATCGACATCGCCAGCGTAGACGGAGGTTGCAAACACGAGCATCAAAGCGAAAGCAACCACTTTTCCTTTGAACATCTCTTTAACCTCCTAAACCTTCTATAAAAGGTTCGGGGACTTAATGTGAGAAAAGTAGTACGGGGGTAACCTCAACCTCCTTCCGCACCGTTGAGTGTTGGAGATACCATCACTTACTCGACAAGCATTATTCTATCATACTCCAGCGGGCTATGTCAACTATAAATGCGGGGATTGCGGGGATTGTCCGGCCGTGCCCGGGACAGGCGGCCGGAACTGGCGAATGGCTGAAAAACATTCTATCCTATTCTAATTAAATAGAATAGATCTCTCGGATATCCGGATCGTCAACAAGCTTTCCGGTGCTCTTTCCGACCGCGCACGGTCAGCCTGTCGAGATACGTATAGGCGATCGGAATTATGAACAGAGTCAGCAGCGCCGAAGCGACGACCCCCCCGATCTGGACGACGGCCATCGGCGTGCGGAACTCCGAACCCTCGGCTCCCCCGAATATCTGGGGGATCATCCCGACGACGATCGCGAGATTCGCCATGACGATCGGGCGAAGCCGCGTCGAACACGCTTCGAGGAGCGCTTCCCTGATCTTCATTCCCCGGGTCCTGAGCTGCGACGTGTAATCGAGCAGGAGAATGGCGTTGTTCACGACGATGCCGGTGAGCATGACGATCGACATGAGGGAGAAGATATTGATCGTCGCGCCCGAGAGAAACAGCGCCATGGCGACGCCGATGAGCGCGAGCGGAAGGGCGAGCATGATCGTGACCGGATGAATGAAGCTCTCCATCATCGCCGCCATCACGACGTACAGGAGCACGATGGCGAGAATGAGCGCCGTGAATATCGATGCGAACGATTCGTCCTGCATCTCGGCGGAACCCCCGTATTTCACCGTGACGCTCGGCGGAATCTCCATCTTCGCGAGCTCCCGGTCGAACTCCCTGCGGGCCTCGCTCAGGGAGCCCGAAGCGATATTCGCGGTGATTTCGATCATACGCTGCTTGTCCTTGCGCATGATCCGCGATTCGCCGAAACGCGCCGTCACCTCGCCGACGTCGGAGAGAGGCACGGCCGAGCCCGCGCGGGACGGGAGCGGCATATCCTTGAGGAAGGACGGATCCCTGCGGTCGGTCTCGGCGTACTTCACCTTGACCTCGTACTCCTCCCCCTTTTCCCGGTAAACGCCCGCCTTGACCCCTTCGTACGCGGCCCGCATGAGGCTCCCGATCGCGGCCGCGCTCAATCCCTGGTCGGCGGCCTGGTGCCGTTTCGGCATGACCGCGATTTCGGGCTTCCCGGCCTTCCGGCTCGTCTGGATCTCGACGAGACCCGGCACGCCGTGAAAGATCCGGTACACCGAATCGGCAACCGCCTCGAGCGCCTGCTGATCGGACGAGAGCAGATCGACGACGAAATCGGCCTCCGCGGATCCGGTGGCGCCTCCCTCCGTCGAGAGCATGATCTCGGCGTCCGGAATGCCGGCGAGCTCGGGCCGGAGCACGTTGATGAATCTGGTCACATGCAGCTTCCGCTTGGACCGGTCGATGAGCTTCGCCACGACTTCGGCGTCCTCGACGCTGCGCTGCGAACCCCCGACCTTGACGAGGACCCCTTCCACCTCGGGATGCATCCGGAGGATATCGGCGACGCGGGCGGAGACCTCCTTCGTGCGATCGAGGCTCGTCCCCGGAGGAAGATTGATCGTGACGACGACGGTATTCTGGTCGATGCGAGGTATGAACTCGCCGCCGACGAAGCGGAAGAGAAAGAGCGAGCCGAAGAAGATCGCGATCGTGACCAGAATCCAGCGTTTGCGGCGCTCGAGCATTCGAGCGAGAACGCCGCGGTACGAACGCGAGAGATCGTCGTAGAACTTGTCCCATTTCTTTTCGATCCATGCCCCCCACCCCGTCGCGCGCGCGTCGCGGTCGGCCGCCTGCGGCTTGATGAGCCGCGCCGCGAGCATCGGCACGATCGTGTAGCTCACGACGATCGAAAAGATCGTCGCGTAGACGACGGTGAGGCCGAACTGGAGGAAGAATCGTCCGATGATACCGCTCATGAACGCGATCGGAGTGAAGACGACGATGTTCGTCAGCGTCGAGGCCGCGACGGCCACGGCGACCTCGGCCGTTCCCTTGACGGCGGCTTCCTCGGGATCCATCCCGAGATGCACGAAACGGGTGATGTTCTCGATGATGACGATCGAGTTCGTGACGAGCGTCCCGATCGAGATGCCGAGCGCGAGCAGCGACATGACGTTCAGCGTGAAGCCCGACTGCTCCATGAGGAGAAAGGTCGCGATGACCGAGATGGGCATCGAGAGTGCGGCGACGACCGTTTGCTGCCAGTTATGGAGGAAGATGAGGAGCAGCAGCGCCGTGAGCAGGATGCCGATCATGACGTTCGAGAGCACGTCGCTCACCGCGGCCCGCACGAAGGGCGCCGTGTCGTTCGTGATCGTGATCGTGATGTCCTTGTCGAGCGTCTTCTCGAGCTCGTCGAGCGCCTTGTAAACGCCGCGGGCGACGAGGACCGTGTTACCGTCGGAGCGCTTGTTGATCGAGAGCCCGATCACCGGCTCGCCGTTGTACGTTGAGGCTTCCCTGAGCTCCTCGGTGCCGTCGACGATTCTCGCCACTTCCGAAAGGGGCACGGTGCCGCCCGCGGGGAGCGGCAGGCGGAGATCGCCGAGCTCCCGCGGACTCTCGATCTCCCCCGTCATGCGGAGCGTGATCTCCCTCGCCCCCCGGGTGATATGGCCGGCGGGAACGTTCAGGTTATTCGCGGCGACGACCCCCGTGACGTCCATGAGGCTCAAGCCGTACGCGCGGAGCTTCTGCGGGGATATCTCGACTCGTATCTCGCGCCGGCGCTTCCCGGTGATATCGACCGAGGCGACGCCGTTGATGCGGCTCAGGCGGTCCTTGACAACCTTGTCCGCGACGCCGTAGATCTCCTCGAGGGGCCGGGGCGCGGCGATGGCGAGCTCCATGATCGGGAACGCGGAGAAGTCGAACTTGCTGATGATCGATTTCTCGGCGTTCTCGGGAAGGTTCGCCTGGATCGCGTCGACCTTGTCCTTCACGTCGATCGCGTCGATATCGACGTCGGTCTCGAGCTGGAACTCGATGAAGACCTGCGAGACGTTCTCCTGGGAGTAGGACGTCAGGTTCTTCACGTTGGCGATCGTCGAAACGGCGTCCTCGACCTTCTTCGTGATCTGGCTCTCCACCTCGCCCGGCGATGCGCCGGGATACACCGTCGTCACGATGACGAACGGAAACTCCACGTTGGGCATGAGCTCGATGACCATGCGCCCGTATGAATAGAGACCGAGCACCACAAAGGCGACGACGATCATGGTCGTGAGAACGGGACGCCTGACGAATATCCGGATGATGTTCATCGCGCCGGAGCCTCCCCGCCGCTGACGATCTTCACGCGGTCGCCGTCCTCGAGCAGCGTCTGCCCGAACCGCACGACGCGGTCCCCGTCCTCGAGCCCGGAAACGATCTCGACCTCGTCGGGGGTCCTGAGACCCGTCTTGATGACGCGCTGCCTGGCGATGAGGGTGTCCCCGTTCGCCGTTTCGACCGCGAAAACGATCGCCGCGCCGCTCCGCTCGACAAGGCAGTCGGTCGGAATCCTGATTACGCCGCGCCGATTGCCCGAGAGCACCTTGAACGAGAGCACGGCACCCGGTATCAGCGTTCCTCCCGGGTTCGGGAACAGCGCCTCCCCCTTCACGAGGTGGCTCTCCGGATCGGCCGAAAGGTCGATCCTGCTCACCGTGCCGGTCCCCGAATCCCCGTTCGCGCCCGAGCTCCAGAGGGCCTTTTGTCCCGCTTTCAACTCCGCCGCCTGACTGCTCCCCGCCTCGAAGCTCACCTTGACCGAATCGGTCCGCGCGATCCACATGAGGGGAGCGTACGCGTTCGCCATCTCGCCTTCCTTGACAAGCACGCTCGTGACGATTCCGGCGTGCGTCGCGACGAGGCTTGTGCCCTCGCGCGCGTTCGCGAGGTCGCTCTTCGCGACCGTGAGAGCGAGCTCCGCCTTTTCGAGAACCTGTTTCGAAATGGCCCCTTCCTTATAGAGGGCGCGCATCCGTTCGGCGTCGGCCAGGGCATCCTCATAGAGCGCGAGGGAACGGTTGTAGGAATGGAGCATCGGATTCGGAGCGCCCTTTTCGAGGCGGATGAGGACGTCTCCGGCTTTCACCCGATCCCCCTCCTTCTTCGCGACACCGGTGACCGCGATCGAGTTCGTCGAGATCACCGGGTACTGGAACGAGCCCTCGACCGTTCCCGAGAGGCTCGTCCACGTTTCGAGGTTTCCCCTCGAAGCGGTCGTGACCTCCACCGGCTTTCCCTCGGTCTCCTGGATCGCGCTGATGCTCGCGTAGCTCTCCTTCGCGCTCACTCTCCAGAACCGGAACGCGAACAGGGCGACGACGAGGCCGACGGAAATCCAAAGAATCATGCGGCCGCGGCTCTTCATTTTCCCTCCCGAATTGTTCATGGATACTCCTTCTCCTGCACGCCGGCGGGCGGAAAACCCGCTGTTTTCAATTATTCGCTCTTACCGGCGACGGCGCCGAAATTCCTGTTCCCCACGGCGAGCTCCAGGTAGGCCTGTGCCATCCTGGAGGAAAAAAGGGCCTCCGCGAGCTGCGCCCGCGCGGCCGTCATGGCGAGCTCCGCGTCGAGCCGTTCAAGCGGGGTCGCGAGCCCGTTCGCGAGCCTCACGAGCGCGATGCGGTGCGCCTCCTCGGCGAGCTTCGTCGATTCCTCCCGCCCCTCGAGAGCGATAAGAGCGTTCTCGATGAAAAGGTACGACTGCCGCACGGCGAGTTCCTTGTCGCGCCCGACGCGCTCGAGCTCTATCTCGGCGGTGCGCACCTCCGCCTTCGCCTTGCCGATTTTTCCCTTGGCGTTCAAACCATCGAAGATCGGTATCTGCAGACCGATCTGGACCGCCGCGCTCTTCGCGATGAGATCGCTCGGCGGAAGCCAGTCGTTCGACCATTGGGTCTGCACGGCGTATGAACCGGTGAGCCGCAGCATCGGATACCGGTCCGCCTTGGCGATGCGGAGGAACTGCCTCTGTGCGCCGACCGCGTGCTCGAGCGCCTTGATCTCGGCGCTCCCCGCGCGCATCGCGGCGATGACCGAATCGAGCCCGGCGGGATGGGCGGCCGCCGTGAGAGAGTCGGAAAGGCTGATCTCGTCAGCCGCCCCGAGGCCGCAGCGGCGCTTGAGCACGATGATCGCCTGATCGAAGTCGTTTCGCGCCTTGACGAGGGGCGCCTTTCTGTTGGCGAGCTCGACATCCGCGCGCATGCGATCGAACTTGCTCACGACGCCCTGCTCGTAACCCAGACGAGCGATGCGCGCCGCCTCGCCGGCGGCCGCGGACGCCTTCTCCTCGATGCCGAGTATCTCGGCGGCGAGAAGCGCGCCGTAGTATGCCTCTTTCACGCTGAAGCGAACGTAATCGGCTGTCGCGAGCTCGCGGAAGCGGAACGATGCGAGATACTCCTTTGCCGCCTCGAGCCCCGCCGACACGCGCCCCGCCGCCCAGAGTACCTGCGATACGCTCGCGGAGCCGGCGAAATCGTTGTCCTCGCCGATCTCGACTCTTACCGAGCCGCTCCCCTCGCCGAAAAACGCCGCCGGGAGGAAAAATGAGGGTTTCAGAAAGTTGCGCCCGTACTGGCCCGCGAGCGAGACCTGCGGAAACGCGTTCGATTTCGCCTGCATGACCTGCGCCTCGGCCCCGGTCACGCCGAGCGCGGCCTGCCGGAGCGTCTCGTCGCTCCTGAGGCCGAGCTCGACCGCCCGTTCGAGGCTCAGCGGCTGCATCCCGGCTCCCGCCGGGGGCGGCAGCGCGCACACGATGAATAGTAAGAAGAGCGGCCGCAGGCTCGAGCGATAAAGCGATACGCGGCGCCCGGTCAGAAACGCTCGCATCAGCGTCCCTCCATTCCAGAATCCTTTTCCCGTCTCATTTCGAGCGGTTTGATGATAATCCGGTCGATGATCGCCGGAATCCCGTCGAGCGCGTCCTTGCCCCCGCGCTCCGCGAACGCGTGCATGAGCTCGTGCACCGAACCGGCAAGGATCGCCGCGAGCGCGTACGGATCTTCCCGCGAAATATCACCGTCGTCGATCGCTTGAGCAAGAAGCTTCGCGACGATTTCGATGCTTTCGTCGATATGCTCCCGGATCATCCCCTCGCAGCTCATCGGGCTCTCGTTGTGATAGATCATGAGGAAATCGATATGCGCTTTGAAGTGATCGACCGCCGCGACGAGCCTGCAACGGATTTGCTCGAGAGGGGCGTCCGTTTCCCTGCACGCATCATCCCCCCCGCGCTGAAGCGATTTCATGGAATCGCCGAGCAGCTCGCGGATGATCTCGTCCTTTCCCCGGAAACAGGCGTACAGCTTTCCTACGGACATGTCCGCTCCGTCGGCGATCTGCTTCATGCTGGTCTTTTCGATTCCCTGCTGCGCGAATAGCTTCGAAGCTGCGGCTATGATCTCCCCTTTGCAGCGCAATCTCTCGCGCTCTCTCCGTTCAACTCCTTGTGATTTATTATGTTGCATATTCTCAGCGATTAACTAGAATCAATATTCAGAATTCAGAATTCAGATTCAGAATATACATTCGCGCCTTTCATATACGCAAGCGGATAATGCAAAGTTCCCTGAAAAACGCGGATCGGCCCACCTGGTCGATTACGAGGCATTCTGCAAGGCAACTTGTCAGAAATACTCGCAGAACGCTCTTCCCGGAAACGCCGCCCCGGCATTCCGGATCGGCGATTTCACGAATTTTTCGGCCGCCGGGAACACCCCGCCGCGAGGGTCCGCACACCGGAAATCGGCGGGCCGCGAAATGACACCCATATCAATAATTCGGCACAGGGTGGATCGCCGCAGGGAAATCACGGATGTTTCCGCGCGCTTCTCCAACGCTCATGCGAAGGCCCGAAAGTCGCCGCTCTGACGGCCTTTTTTGGAGATGCCGGGAACCCGCCGCCGGTGCAGTACTCGCGCCTGGGAGCGTACCCCGAAATTCCATCAATGCAATAATAGGTATTTCGGCCTATCGCGCAAACGATACCGAGCATGATCGCCGGCGTTTGAGCGGCGCATCACCGTGTAAAATATGCTGATCCGCCGTCGCAACACGGATACGTTCACTTTCGGTAATAACATTACCTGTCATATTTTTTATAAGCTAACTTTCAAGTCGATCCGCCGGCATCGAGGTGGTTTGACACGAAGCGCCTCCGCGCTCCGGGTCCCGGCACTAGGACCAAGGTCGCTTGCTGGGCATGCCGGCACCCCGGTTGCGTTGTGCATCGGCTGAATGAGTCGAAGAAGCGATTTGGGCGACGCCGATCGAGAAAAGAACCGGAATGACGACCACGACGACAAAAGCGCCCCGGCCCGCGAAATCCTGCGGAAAAGGCCTGCACGTGTCCGACGACCGCGGGTTTTACCGGAACATCTGGCGCAACTGGTTCCTTCTCGCCGGGATATTCATCCTCACAACGATCGGGCTGGGCACCGCGATTCCGCCGCTCATAAACGAATCCGTCGCCCGCTTCTGGCCATGGATGAAAACGGAGATGGTCCTCATCGTGGGGCTGTCCCTCATCGTGATCGTTTTCGTCGGCTACCTCGCGCAACAGCAGCGGCACGTCATCGCGATGCACAAGGAGCTCCAGCGCGTGCGCGAAGAAGCGGACGCGCGGCTCCGCCGTCATTCCACTCGCGTTCTCGCGCTCAGCAGCATCAGCCAGATCATCAGCGTCGAGACGAATCTGCAGAACATCTTCGATCGGATCACGACGATTTGCGTCGAGACCTTCTCCTGCTATCGCGCCTCCCTCATGCTGTTCGAAGAGGAGAAGAAAGAGATCGTCGTCCGCTCGGTCTGCGGGCACGGCATGCAGGAAATATTGAATAGGAGACAGGGGCTGGGAGAGGGGATAGCCGGATATGCTGCTCAACACCGCGAACCTATACTCCTCTCCCGCCCTTCAGATTACGATAAATATCCGGGGCTCGAGTACAAGGACCCCTCGCTCACCTCCGCCATGGTCGTGCCGATCATCGTGCGCGACGAGCTCGTCGGCGTGCTCAACGTGAGCAGCCGATCGGCCGACGTCATCTACGAGTCCGAAGACCTCATCGCGCTCCAGGGCTTCGCGGCAGGCGCCGGCGCCTGCATCAGGCACACGGAACATATGAACTGGATGAGAAAGATGCTCTCGCACCACGCTCGCGTGAAATCGGCGAAGTCCCGAAAGGCCGGGGTGACCGCCGAATGACCGTGTTGAAGGAATATACCGGCCGGTCCGCCGCTTGCGACGCAACCGTCGGTACCTCGCCCCGGGCGAACCCGGTCGGGCTCGACGCGATCCTCGACGATCTAGCCGCTCCCGTTCCAGATCGTTTCGACGAAAGTATCGGGACGATCATCGGCGCCCTGAACGGCCTGCGCGCGCGGTTCGAAGCGCTCGCCGACGAGGCGAGATCGATCGGCCTCCTTGTCGCGCGCCTCGGCGAGGGGCGGGCGAAGGCCATCGGCCTTCCCCGGCTCATGGCGAACCCCGTCTTTAGCGGCGGCCCCCCGAACGTTTCGAGGAGAGAAAAGGAAATCCTTTCGCATCTGCTCGAGGGAAAGAGCAACCGCGAGATATCGCGCGATCTCGCCATCAGCGAAAAAACGGTGAAAAACCATCTCTGGAAGCTCTACCGGAAGCTCGGCGTCAGGAACCGGACGCAGCTTTTCCACTATCTTATTTCAACCTGACCGCCGTGTTTCCGCATCCCGGCGATAATCCCCTCGCATGAAGGTTCCATCTTTTTGAAAATTCTGAAACCTTCTTGACTTTTCCACGTACTACTATTAGTATACCACTAGTGATAGGTTGATAACGGTGCTGATATTAAATAGGGGGATTGAACTTTGAATCCGACGCGGACCGAAGACAGGAAGTTCCAGAAGGAGCTGAACGCCGGCACGGCGGCGCTCGTGCTTCTCAGCGTCGTGAGCCGAGCTTCGGAGCCGATTTATGGCTATCAGATCGCGAAGCTCATCGACGCGGGGAGCGAGGACGTGCCGATGATGAAGCAGGGCGCCCTCTATCCCGTGCTGAGGTCACTCGAAAAGACGGGGCTCCTCGAAAGCACGGTCGAGCCTTCCGTGACGGGCCCTCCACGGCGCTACTACCGCATCACGGAGGAAGGGCGCGTCGCCCTCGATCGCTGGACCGTAATCTGGAACGAAAACAAGGGCTTCGTCGACTCAGTCCTGAAAGGAACGTACCATGAATGAAGCGATAGACGATTACCTGGCGAGGCTCAAGGCGGCTCTCGCGGGAGCGGACCGCGCAACGATCCAGGATGCCCTGTCCGACGCGGAAGAACACCTCTCGACCGCGCTCGAGCAGGCGCTCGAAACGGAGCCCGGCATCGCCGCCGACGCCGCGCTCGGAACAATCATCGAAACCTACGGGGCGCCGGCAGAGGTGGCCGCCGCCTATAAGGAGATGGAGAACATGACACCGATCGCACTGGCGATTCCCGGCCCCCGAATCGTGAAGCCCCGCAAGCACCGGTTCTTCGGAGTGCTCGGAGATATCCGCACCTACGGCTCTCTCCTCTACATGCTTCTCTCGCTCGCGACGGGCATTTTCTACTTCACGTGGGCGGCCACCGGGCTGTCCTTCTCGGCGGGTTTCATCGTGCTCATCATCGGCTTGCCGTTCGTGACCGCATTTCTCCTTTCGGCCAGGGGAATCGCGCTCATCGAGGGAAGAATCATCGAAGGAGTTCTCGGCGAGCGGATGCCGCGGCACATCGCGTTTTTCAGAAAGGATCTCGGATGGTGGGGCGGCTTCAAGGCGCTCATCGGCGATAGCAGCACCTGGTCGGCGATCCTCTATATGATCCTGCAACTCCCGCTCGGCATAATCTATTTCACGATCACGATCACGCTCATCTCCCTGTCGCTCGGGCTCATCGCGATGCCGATTCTCCACTACGTCTTCAATTTCCCCTTCGTGCAGACGAATCATCATGCGTACTATCTGCCGGGGTGGTCCATGCCGATCGTCGTCATGGCAGGCTTCTTCCTCGCAATCGTCACGCTTCATGTGGCGCGCGGGCTCGGACACATGCACGCGCGCTACGCGAAAAAGCTCCTCGTGAAGGGGGATTAGGTTGGCGAAGGCGCTCGTCATACTGAATCCGTCCGCGGCCCCCGAAGTCCGCGAGGCGGTGCTCCGGGCGCTGGAACTGCATTTTCCCGCGGCGCGCATCGATTACACCGTACATGAGCCCCGCAAGGGGGATCCGTTCGGAGAGATCGTACGCGCGCGCCTGAGCGAGGGCTTCGACCTGGTCGTCGCCGCGGGAGGGGACGGCACGGTTTCAGCCGTCGTCGACGGCCTCGTGGGGAGCGCGATCCCGCTCGGCATTATCCCGACGGGAACAGCGAACCTGGTCGCGCGCGAGCTCAATATCCCCCTCGTTCCGGGCGAGGCGGCGGCGCTCATCGCGCGAGCGCCGCGCTCTCGGATGATGGACGCGATGAGGATCGGCTCGCGCGTGTACGTGCTCGTGGCCGGGATCGGCATCAGCGCCTCGGTCGCCGGCGGCACGACGCGAGGGAACAAACGCCGATTCGGGCTCATCGCCTATCTCGGGGCGGCCATTCTCAAGGTGTTCGAATTCAGGCCCCGGCATCTCGAGGTCACGGTCGACGGCGTCTCTCAACGGCATCGGGCGATCGAGGTCGCGATCCTGAACTGCGGAATACTCGCCGCGATGCTGTTTCCCAAGAGACCCGACATCCACGTCGACGACGGGCATCTCGACGTATGGATTCTGGACACGAAGACCCTTCTCGATTATCCTCGGTACCTTTTCAGAATCATCGCGCGAAGGCCCGGAAATCCCCGCGCTCATTTCATCACGGCCGAGAGAAGCGTCACCGTGAAAAGCGCCGCACCGCTTCCGGTGCAGGCCGACGGCGACGTCATCGGCGCCACGCCGGTAGAGATCGAGGTCCTTCAGGGCGCGGTCAGAGTATTCGTCCCGGTGAAGCCCGCTGTCGAGCCGGGGCTCCAGCTCGCGCGGGAAATCTTCCTGATGCAGTACCTGTCCGGCCCGAAACGGGGATGATCCCGGAACCTTCCCATTATCCGGTTGTAAAGTAGATACCGGGCTGGTAATCTCGCCCGTCATTGCCCCCGTGCACAGCGCCTCTCAAACCGTAGGAGGACCTGAAGCTATGAGAAAGCCTTTCCTGTTCCTGCTCGCCCTCGCCATACCGGCGATCCTCTGTTCGTTCGCTCCCCAGGCGGATAATCCCCTGCTCGGGGAATTCACCGCCCCGTTCGGCGCTCCGCCGTTCGAAAAGATCCGGATCGAGCACTACAAGCCGGCATACCTGGAAGCGATGAAGCTGCATCGCGAGGAGATCGGCGCGGTCGCCGGGAATCCCGAAGCGCCGAATTTCGCGAACACGATCGAGGCGCTCGAAGCGAGCGGCGAACTCCTCTCGAGCGTCGACAATATATTCCGGAGCATGAGCTCCGCGAACACGAGCGACGAGCTGCAGGGAATCGCACAGGAGATCGCGCCCCTTCAGGCCGCCCATTACGACGAGATTCGCTTCAACGAGAAGCTCTTCGCGCGCGTCAAGGCGGTCTACGACAAACGAAACAAGCTCGATCTGATTCAGGAACAGAAGAGGCTCCTCGAGAAAACGTACCGCAGTTTCGTTCGCGGCGGCGCGAATCTGAACGCGGGCGACAAGGCGAAGCTCGCCGAAATCAACAAGGAGCTCTCCGTCCTCGGGCTCCAGTTCGAGGATAACCTCCTCAAGGAAGCAAGCAAGTTCGCTCTGGTTATCGAGAACAAGGACGATCTCGCCGGGCTCCCCGAAGGGGTCGTGACGGCCGCGTCGGAGACGGCGCAGCAGCTCGGATACGACGGGAAATGGGCTTTCACGGTCCGCAAACCGAGCATGATCCCCTTCCTGCAGTATTCCGAGCGGCGCGATCTCAGGGAGAAGATATACAAGGCCTATATCACGCGGGGCGACCATAACGACGACCTCGACAACAAGAAGACGCTTCTGCGCATCGCGGAGCTCCGCATCGAGCGCGCCAAGCTCCTGGGCTACAAAACGCACGCCGATTTCGTCCTCGAGGAATCGATGGCGAAGAATTCCGCGACCGTCTACGACTTTCTCGGCAAGCTCTGGACGCCTGCACTCGCGCGCGCCAAGGCCGAGGCCGCTTCGTTCCAGCAGATGATCGACAAGGAAGGAAAGGGCTTCAAGCTCGCATCCTGGGACTGGCGGTACTACGCGGAGAAGGTCAGAAAGGCGAAGTACGACCTCGACGACGAGATGCTCCGGCCGTACTTCGAGCTCGAGAACGTCCGCGCCGGCGCCTTCATGCTCGCCACGAAGCTCTACGGAATCACCTTCGAGGAGCGGAAGGATATCCCGACGTACAACGCCGAGGTGCGCGTGTACGAGGTGAAGGAAGCGGACGGGAAGCACATCGGGCTCCTCTACACCGATTACTTCCCGCGCGACAACAAACAGGGCGGCGCCTGGTGCGGAGGATTCCGCTATGCATCGAGGATCGACGGGAAGATCGAGACGCCCCTCATCACGAACTGCGGCAACTTCGTGCGCCCGGCGGGAGACACCCCCTCGCTCCTCAACTTCGACGAGGTGACGACCCTCTTCCACGAGTTCGGGCACAGCCTGCACAGCCTCCTCTCCGAATGCGCGTACCCGACGGTGCAGAACGTCGCGACCGATTTCGTCGAGCTTCCCTCGCAGATCATGGAGAACTGGGCCACCGATCCGGAATTCATGAAGATGTACGCGCGGCATTACAACACCGGCGAGCCGATACCGGACGCGCTTATCGATAAGATCAGAAAATCGAGCACCTTCAACCAGGGATTCGCGACGACGGAGTATCTCGCCGCCTCGATCCTCGATATGGACTGGCACACCCTGGCCGCGCCCCCGGCGCCGGACGCGAACGCCTTCGATACGGCCTCCCTCGGCCGCATCGGCCTCATCCCGGAGATTGTCTCGCGCTACCGGAGCACCTACTTCGCCCACATCTTCGGTGACGGCGGATACGCGTCGGGATACTACGGCTATATCTGGGCCGAGGTGCTGGATGCCGACGCGTTCCAGACCTTCAAGGAAACGAGCCTCTTCGATCAGAAGACGGCGTCCGCATTCCGGAAATACATCCTTGCGGCGGGCGGGATCGAGGATGAAATGTCGCTCTACAAGAAGTTCAGGGGCCGGGAACCGAAGATCGAGCCGCTCCTCGATCGCCGCGGGCTCAACTGAGCGGACACACCTCAGCCTGGCCGGCGCCCCCGCCGGCCAGGCCTCTCTTTACCCCCGCGGGCATTTTCCAGAATTAGGTATTTATGCCCATTTCTCGGCGATCCCCGGGAAAGTCGTCATTCCTGCCGTCTAATTCGTTGTGAGGACAAAGATTTCACTTTGCTTCCGAAGGTTCGAGTCGTACTCTGATTCTCGTCTCCTGTTCTCTGGCGATTATCGACCTCGCGGGGGTGGCCGATATAAGCGAAGAGAAACCCGTAGTATTTATCGTAGACGACGATCCTTCCATTCGATCGCTTCTCTGCAAGCTTATCGAGTCGGTCGGGCTGCAGGCCAAGGCTTTCGCTTCGTCGGGGGAATTCCTCGCGCAACCCCCCCCGGCGGGCCCCGCGTGCCTCGTCCTCGACGTGAGAATGCCGGGGTTGAGCGGCCTCGATCTCCAGGAGCGACTCGCGCAATTGGGCCTCGACATTCCGATCATATTCATCACCGGTTTCGGAAACGTTCCCCAGAGCGTTCGCGCGATGAAGGCGGGCGCCGTCGATTTCCTCCAGAAGCCCTTCGAGAATCAAACTCTTCTCGACGCCGTCAACAGGGCGCTCGAGCGGGATCGATCAGCGCGCCTGCGCCACGAGGAAATTCACGAGATTGGGGCGCGGCTCGCCACGCTCACGCCGCGCGAGTACGAGGTCTTCAATCTGGTGGCGGCCGGCCTCGCGAACAAGCAGGTCGCCGACGAGCTCGGTCTCAGCGAAAAAACCGTCAAGATACACCGGGGCCACGTCATGCAGAAGATGGAGGCCCGGACCTTCGCGGACCTCGTTCGAATGGCTGAAAGACTGAACCGCAAGGCGCCGCGCGCCGAGGAACACATCTCTTCGGATCGCGAGTAGCGTCATCCCGTCCCGCATATCGACCTTTTCCCCTCATAGGCCTTTGGTCTTAGTCGTGTAACCCCTAAGTGCAATTGACGTCCCGCGCTTTCATGACGACAATTGTTCATAATGAACGTGCTCGATTTCGAAAAGCTCATACGGTCCGAGAAGACGGCGAAGCATTACATGCTGACCCGCTGCAGCATGGTGGCCGGCTTCCGCTGCCCGAGTTGCTCGGGCGACAGGCTTTACGAGGTGGAGAGCGGCAAGCGGCGACGCTGCCCCGGATGCGGACATACCTTCAATCCCTTCGCCGGCAGGTATCTCAACAACGTCAAGCTCTCCGCCAACGAGTGGCTTTGGGTCGTGAAGCTCTTCGAGCTCGAGACCTCCGCGACGGTCATCGCGAGCGAGACCGGCATCAGTTACCCGACCGCCCTCAAGACGATCAATACAATCAGGTGCGCGATCGCTGAAGCGCGGTGTTCGGACGGCGACGTGTCCGGCGGCTGCGGGGAGACGGACAGGCGCGGGATACTCGGCGCTCCGAACGACAACGGCGTATCGGGAGGCGCGGAGCCGGTGGCTGACGATACGATTCACTATCATCTCAAGCTGGGAAACGATTATCTCATACTGACGGAGAGATCTCCGGAATACGGTCATCTCGTCTACCGGGAGCGGAAGATCGAGGTCGTCGATCACGGTAGAGACTTCCCGAGGCTCAGGGTCTACTGCAGCGCGAAGGGTTTCTGGCCGTTCGCGAAGGAACGGTTCGTCAAGTACCACGGCATTCCGCTCGACAAGCTCCCCGGCTACCTGGAAGAGATGAGCTTCCGATGGTTGAACCGGGGAACGCCCCTCTTTGATCTTATTCTCGAACGTCTCTGCCACTATGCGCCCGCCGGAACGTTCGGCAGGCGTACGCGCGCGGAACAGCTCGTGCATTGATCCGATCGGACAAAATCAAACTTTGACACAATTCGTGACGCGCGGTATTCTGCGCCGCGTTGAATCTTTCATCGGGGAGCGTTGAACGTGGTGCGGATCGTTCCGTTCGGATGCCTGCCGCTTATCCTGCTCGTCGGGCTCGCGATATTCTTTCCCCTCTTCCTCGCCGACGCGATGGCGGCGGCCTTCGCCAAGCTCGGCATGAGCCCGGGCCTTTCGCTCGCGGTCGTGATCGCGATGTTCATCGGAGGGCTCTTCAACATTCCCCTCAAAAGGGTCCCCCGAGTCATGTCGGTCGACACGGCGCCTCTCGGGCTCTACGGCGCCGGGCGCATCTTCCCCCAATGGTCCCGCCGGTCCTCCTCGACGGTCATCGCGGTCAACGTCGGCGGATGCCTCATTCCATGCGCAATCGTCGCCTATGAGCTGACGCGGATCGCCGGGCACGGATCGACGGCCCTCGCCCTGACCGCCGCCGCGGCGGCGATCAACATCGCGGTCTGCTACCGGCTCGCCCGCCCGGTGCCGGGCGTCGGGATCGTCCTGCCTGCGCTCGCGCCTGCGCTCGCGGCGGCAGCGTGCGGTTTCCTGTTCATGCGGGAGCTCGCGCCGCCGATCGCGTTCACAGCGGGCGTCCTCGGCCCGCTTCTCGGCGCCGACCTTCTCAACCTGCGCCGGATACTGCACAGCGGCGCCGGGATCGCGAGCATCGGCGGGGCGGGCACCTTCGACGGAATCGTTCTCTCCGGGCTCGTCGCCACACTTCTCGCCTAGGCGCTTCTTCATTCCGAATAGGTACAACGCCCTATTCTTATGGCCAGTTTTTTGACAGGTTGCACGACATATCACCAGGCTGATTCACGCGATTCCCCCTCGCGTCGATTCCGATTCCGTGATCGCCCGGATTTCTCAACTTTTTCTTGCGGGCGCTCGCCAAGCGATCGCCCTCTGGAATTCTCGCGTCAGAGCGAACCATCGATATTGCCCGGTTTAAAGAATCTGGGAACGGCTCTCGTCCTCCCGCGGAACTCTCCGCGATCCCGCCGGCCGGATTTCGCTCAAGAAATGATGCGGTTATAGGCGTTATGTCCCGCCTTGCGCGCACCTCTCGCCATCCGGTGCCCGGCGACTTTCGAATATTTCATCAAACGAGAAACGGGCTTCGCTGCCGCGGCCGCAAGAATCCAGCCGCAGGTATCTATGCAACACGGGCTAGTAAGTGAAAGCTCGAAGACGGGTCGAACGGACGAACGCGTTTCCGGTGCCAGATACTTTAGAAGCGGCCTCGGTCGACCGTTTCCGGATCGGAAGGTCACGCCGCAAGAGCAATGGCGATGGTCGAGGCATTTCGATCATAGGGACTTCCGGCATATCGCGGCACGGGGCATTCATGGCATCGCGGTTGCTGCCCGTCACAGGACATAGCGAACAATTCACCAATGCCAAACTCGCTGCTCCACACAACCCGAATTGTTCATGACCACTGCGGCCGGGATGTCTCGATGAGAACTCATCTGGATGGCATTGGACTCATCGAACGTGCCGGACATGAAACTCGAACTCACTCAAGGAGGTGAATCATGAAGAAACTCGTCGCCTTAACATCGGCAATGCTACTCCTCGGCGTTTGCGGAACGGCCTTCGCCGCGAGCAGCACCACTCAGACGGTCACGTACCAGGTATCGGCGATCAACGAGATCTCGGTCAGCGGCAACCCTGGCGCACTTATCGTCAGCGCCGCCACGGCGGGATCCCAGCCGACGGCCGTCACTGACGCTACCACGACCTATGCCATCACCACGAATGGTAGCCTCAAGAGGATCACTGGTGTGCTCAACACCGCGATGCCGGCTAATACCTCGCTCAAAGTGACCGTGACGGCTCCGTCAACGGGCACCGGCGCAGGTCAGGTCACCTTGACCGCCACCGCCGCGAATCTCGTCACCGCGATCGGGGCGGTAGCGCAGAGCGGTATCGCCATCAGCTACGAGTTCTCGGCCACGGCCGCCGCGGGCGTCGTCGCCTCGGCCCAGAAAACCGTGACCCTGACCGTCGCTGACGCAGTGTAACACCGGCCAGGCATGGAGGGGTGGTTGCGCCGCGTGACCACCCTCCACTTTCAAACGGTTGAATGGAGATCGGGAAGATCAGACAAGGAATAACCAATCAGGGAAGAAAGAACATGTTGAATAAAAAAATGACCAAGACTTCCATCGGGATTGCGGTGCTGCTCGTGACGGTGTGCGGCTTCGGCGCGGCGAAGGCGGACGACATAACCGCGAGCGGCAATCCCGGCTCACTCATCATCAGCTCCGCGACGGCCGGCTCCGCCTTGGCCCCGGTGAGCGACGCGACGACGACATACAATATCAACATCACCACCGGCACGACGAAGATCACCGGTGAAATCAACACGGCGATGCCGGCAAACACGGCTCTGAGAGTCATGCTCGCGGCGCCTACCGGGGCAACGAGCGTCGGAATGGTCACCCTTTCCGCCACAGCTCAGAATCTCGTTATCGGAATCGCCAATCTGACGAGTCAAAACGGACTCGGGATTTCGTACGAGTTCGGCGCCTCCGTCAGCGCCGGCGTCGTCTCGAGCGCGGCCAAAACGGTGACATTCACGATTGCCGCCAATTAGCGGGAAACGGCGGAGGTATTTCGGACATGACTCGCATATCACATAATCGGGAGGTTGTTATGAAAAGATTCTTCTGCACTTTCATATTGATGCTCACGCTCGCGAGCTCGCCGGCATGGACCGTGTCGGTGCTCGGGGGCCTGACTCACCAGATGACCCTTGCGTCCGGCGAAAGAAAAGAGGGCACGATCCAGCTCTACAACAAGGACGACGTCGCCGCGCGGGTGCGCATATCCCAGACGGATTACGCGTTCTTCGCCGACGGGCGCACCCTCTATGACGAGCCGGGCAGCAGCAATCGCTCGAACGCGGGATGGATCAACGTGAGCCCCCTGAACGTCACGATCCCCCCGAAGGAAACGGTCTCCATCTTTTACGAGATTACGGCGCCCGGCGATCCGGGGCTCGCCGGAACCTACTGGAGCATCATCATGGTGGAGCCGATCGCCGAGACAGGCATGGGGGTCAGGGGTCAGGACGGAAAGGTGGTCCTGGGGCTCCAGACCATCATCCGCTACGCGGTCCAGATCATCTCGGACATAGGCGAGACGGGCAGCTCCACGATCAGCATCACCGACAACAAGGTCGTGGTCCGCGAGGGAAAGACGCTGCTCCAGGCCGACGTCGTCAACGTCGGAGAACGCTGGCTGAGCCCCTCGGTATGGACCGAATTCTACGATAAGGACGGCCGCTACGTCGGGCGATTCGACAGCAACCGGCAGCGCGTCCTGCCGAGCTGCTCGGTCAGGCATCTCTTCGATCTGACGAGCGTTCCCCGGGGAACGTATACGGCGCTCTTCGTCGTCGACAACGGAGACGATCGAGTATTTGGAACCACGTATGAAGTGAGGTTGCAGCCATGAAGCCCCGATTTATCATTCTGTTCATAATGCTCCTTTTGCTCCCCTCGTACGGTTTCGCGCAGGGAATAGGGCGCGGCGTGGAGCTCACCCTGACCTCTCCGAAACTGATCCTGGTCGAGCCGGGCAAGATCGTCACGGCGAGCTACCTCGTCTCGAACCGGACGGACGGCACCGTGGAGCTCGACGAGAACCTCGACCTGCCGACGCAGCCCGAAGGATGGCAGCCGGCCATCGCCTACAAACGCTCCATCAGCCTGGCGGCGGGCGAGCAAAAGGTGCAGCTCGTGA
>JBAZPL010000004.1:0-28432 GCA_041648155.1 Candidatus Krumholzibacteriia bacterium | reverse complement strand
ATATCCTCGAACCAGCCGCGACGAAAGGAACGGGGAGAATGAGGCTGTCTGCGATCGCGCTCATGGGGCGATCGGACTCCGCGGCGCCCCATGAAGTATTCGGCTCCGGTCCCATGACGAACGCGAGCACCCCGCCGGCCATGACGTCGCCGTGCCGTATGAAGGACTTTCCATAAGACTTCGCGTTGAACGTAGCCGATTGTATGTAGATGTTCTGCCGCGAGACTCCCTTCGCCCTGACGACGAAACGCTTCCCGCCGCCGACGTCGATCGACGCCTCCCGGAAGAGCGGCGTTCCGATCACGTAGATGTCGGAGCCGGGCGTGACCGGGTAGAACCCGAGCGCGCTCAGCACGTACCATGCGGACATCTGCCCGCAGTCCTCGTTGCCGCACAGGCCGTCGCGGCCGGCGTGATAGAGGCCGTCCATGATGCTCCGGGCGCGCGCCTGCGTTTTCCACGGCCGCCCCGCGAAGCTGTAAAGATACGCCATATGATGGCTCGGTTCGTTGCCGTGCGCGTACTGCCCGATGAGCCCCGAGACGTCGGGAAGATCGAGGCCGCTCGTCTTCGGGCTCGTGGAGAACAGGGAGTCGAGCTTCGCGGCGAAACGCTCATCCCCTCCCATGAGCCCGATGAGCCCTCTGACATCCTGCGGAACGTAGAAGCTGTACTGCCACGCGTTCGCCTCGGTGTAGTTGAAATTGATCTCGGCGGGATCGAACGGCGTCCACCAGGCGCCGTTCACCTTCGCGCGCATGAAGCCGGTCGAGGGATCGAAGAGGTTCTTGTACGACTGCGCGCGGCGGATGTACGCCGCATAGTCGGCTTCCGCTTCGAGCGCCTTCGCCATCTGCGCGATGCACCAATCGTCGTACGCGTACTCGAGCGTCTTCGAGACCGACTCCCCTTCCTTGTCCGAGGGTATGTATCCGAGCTCGCGGTAAAACGTCAGCCCGCGAAAATCGATCTCCGCGCTGTGCTTCATCGCCTCGAGCGCCTTCGCGGCGTCGAAACCGCGGATCCCCTTCATATACGCGTCGACGATCACGGGCACGGCGTGATAGCCGATCATGCAGTTCGTCTCGTTCCCGGCAAGCTCCCACACGGGCAGGAGCCCCCCCTGCTCGTACTGCACGAGGAACGTTTTGATAAAATCGACCGTGCGCTCCGGCTCGATGATCGTGAAGAGCGGGTGCTCGGCCCGATACGTGTCCCAGAGGGAGAACACGGTGTAATTCGTGAAATCCCGCGCTTGATGAATCTGAAGATCTCTTCCCCGGTATCTCCCGTCGACGTCCATGAAAAGATTCGGCGCAAGCATCGCGTGGTAGAGCGCCGTATAGAAGGTCACGCGCTGCGCCTTTGTGCCTCCCCTCACGTCGATCTTTCCGAGGGCGGCGTTCCACGCGCCGTCGGCGTCGATGCGTGTCTTTTCGAAATCCCAGTCCGGGATCTCGGCGTCGCGGTTCTTCCGGGCGCCCTCGATGTCGACTCCCGAGATGCCGACCTTCACGAGAATCGCCTCGCCCGCCGCCGTGCGGAAGCTCGCGACCGCTTTTACGTTCGTCCCGGACACCTCATCGATGCCGTTGACGACCGCATCGTCGATCGAGACGCCGCGGGAGACGAAGGGCTTCGAGAACTTCACCGCAAAGTACACGTGCTGGTCATCCGCCCAGTGCCGGGATCGTCTGAAGCCGACGATCTCGGTATCGTCCACGATTCTCACGTGCGCTTCGATCGTTTGGTCGCGGTGAGCGAGATCGATGACGACATTCGCGTTTTCGCTCTCCGGAAAGGTGTACCGGTGGAAGCCCGCGCGCTTCGTCGCGGCGAGCTCGACCTTGACGGGGCCCTCCTCGAGCGTGACTCGGTAGTAGCCCGGCGCGGCTTCTTCATCCCTATGGCTGAATCTCGAGCAGTAGCCCGTTTCGGGATTCTTTTCGTCGCCGCGGACAAGCTGCACGGCGCCGACCGTCGGCATGAGGAGGATATCTCCGTAATCGGAGGCTCCCGTGCCGCTCAGGTGCGTATGGCTGAATCCGTAAACGACGCTGTCGGAATAATGGTACCCGGAGCATCCGTCCCACCCCTTGAGCCTCGTATCGGGGCTGAGCTGCACGCCTCCGAACGGCACCGTCGCCCCCGGGTAGGTGTGCCCGTGCCCCGAAGTCCCGATGAACGGATCGACGAAGCTCGTGTACGCGGGCTTCTTCTCGATCGAGCATGCGCCCAGGACGAACAGAAGAACGAGGGACAGCACGACGGCGATTCTTCGCATCGGTCGCTCCTTTTTTTCAATACGTGTCCGCGAGGGACTTCATTATAAGCACATCGCTAAAATCGTAGATGTCCTCGTCCGTGACGAAGAGCACCGTCTCGCGGCTCCCCGGCAGCATATCAAAGTAGTTCCTGTCGAAAAAGCCCTCATGCCCTTCGACGGACAGATAGAGATTCTTGACGAGAGCCCGGGCGCGGAGAGAGATCGAATATCCGTTCTCGACGCGAGAGATCGATCGCACCGAGAGATTCGAGCCGGATTTCCTCTCTCCGGGGCGCGCCGCTTCGAACGGCGGAAGGTCGAGCTCCCGGGGAGGCGCGAAGTAGAGGAGATTCTTCGAAAGGAGCTCGCCGGACTCCCAAAGTTCCGCGCAGAAAACGACGGCGTTTCCCGGGCGGCCGCGCAGGAGGCGTTCGACGCCCGACTCGAAGAATGCAACGCTCGAGTCCGCGCTCATCGAAACCCGGCGGGTGTCGATCCAGATGACATTCCCCATGAAATCGAGGAGCTTCAATATCGCCACACCCTCGATCGCAGCGACCCGGTCGGATACGGCGTAGACGCGAAGGACGCTCCCCTCGACGACCGGCGAGACGAGCACTTCGCCGAAGGCGTCGCGCGCGAAATAGTGGAGCGCCTTCGGATCGCCTTCGTAATCGATGCTCGACCACGACGCGGCGGGCCAGCAGTCATTGAGCTGCCAGTAGAGCGATCCCATGCAGGAGGGCTTCGCGCGGCGCTGCGCCTCGATGGCCGTTTTCATCCCCTCCGCCTGGAGGAGCCGGCTCACGTAGACGAACGATTCGAAATCGCGCGGGGGGCGATAGTCGCGCTCCATATACGTTCGGATGATCTCGTTTCCCCGCGGAGCTTTCTGATGCGAGAGCATCACGGCCGAGTCGATCCTCCGGTCTTCGGGGTGCGCAAAACGCGCAATCGTCGCGAGCGACGGAAACGACTGGAATCCGAACTCGCTCATGAACCGCGGCACCTTCTCGCGGAACGCCTCGAAGGCCTCACCGTCGTGCCACACGCCCCAGTAGTGCGAATCCCCCTCCGTAAGGCTCCGCGGATCGGCCCGCCCGCGGCTCGGCGACGACGGCCAATAGGCGGTGCCCGGGTCCAGCTCCGCCACTACCCCCGGAAGGAGCTCGTGGAAGAGCTTCACGTAATCGTTCCATATCTTCGCCGAATCAGCCGCCGAATATCCGTACTGGCGCTGCCATCCCCAGTTCCGCCGGCCCTCGTCGATCTCGTTGTTACCGCACCAGAGAGCGAGGCAGGGATGGTTTCTCAGGCGCTTCACGACTCCGGCGGCCTCTTCTCTCACGTTGTCCAGAAACGCGGAATCGCCCGGATACATCGCGCAAGCGAACATGAAATCCTGCCACACGAGAATTCCGTACTCGTCGCACAGGTCGTAGAAGACCTCGCTTTCGTATGCGCCCCCGCCCCACACCCGCAGCATGTTCATGCCGGCACCGGCGGCGCTCGCGACGAGCGACTCGTACCGGTCCGCCGTAACGCGCGGGATGAAGCTGTCCATCGGGACGAAGTTCGCCCCCTTCATGAAAACGGAGACGCCGTTCACGCGGAAATAGAAGCTCTCTCCCTTTTCGTCCCGGTCCCGAACGAGCTCGATTGTCCGGAGACCGATGCGGCGCGCGGCCCGATCGATGACAAGCTTTCCGTCCCGCATCTCGCCGAGGAATTCGTAGAGGTACGGCTCCCCAAGACCGTTCGGCCACCAGAGCTTCGGCACCGGAATAGAGAAATCGATCGACACAGCGTTCAGCCCCGGGACGAGCGCCGCATCGACGCTCGCACCGATCCGGCCGTCGCGGAGCACCGAAAGGGAGACGTTCCCGCGGGAGGAAGCCTCTATCTCGAAAACGGCGGCGAGCTCAGCCGATTCACGGGTGACGCGTTTCCGGACGATCCGGAGATCGGTGATTCTCGCCGCGTCCCAGGCGCGCAGGCGGACGGGCCGCCACAGCCCCGCGGTCACGAACCGCGGCGCCCAGTCCCATCCGTACTGGTACGCCGCCTTTCTCGTGAGAACGCGCGCGCCGCCGGGGAGTTCGTACCCGAGGGAATCCCATCGTGCCCGCACCGCGCTCACCGGCGAATGGAAATAGACGCGCAGCTCGTTTCCCTTCTCGCGCAGGACGCCCGCGCACGGCGCCTTCCACTCGCGGAACATGTTGTCCGCCTTGAAGAGAAGCGAATCGTTCAGATAGACGTCGGCGTAGGTGTCGAGCCCCTCGAAATCAATCTCGACATGCTCGCTCGCCAGGAATGCGGGCGCCGCGTCGAAGATCGTGCGGTACTCCCAATCCTCGTTCTCGATCCACTGGAGATCTTTCTCGTTCGTCCCGAAGAACGGATCATCGATGAGGCCTGCCGCGAGGAGATCGGTATGAACGCACCCGGGAACGCTCGCCGGGCGCCACGTACCCTCGGAGACCCGCCGGAACTCCCAACCGCGATCCAGCGCGATCGTCGAGCGATCGGAAGGCTCGTTGCACGATGATAAAAAGAGCGGAAGCGAAAGCGCGACGAGAAGAGCCGGGCGATTCATCGATCCTCCCTCGAAGGCGACAGCGGTGCCAGTATATCATGCGCGGCTCGTCTTTGAAGGCCCGTTTTTGGAGCAGTTTTTAGAGCCGCCCGCGAGAAAGCTCCTCCTGCTCCTCCCCGGTTTTTCCCTCTTGACGAAGGGGAAGTTTCTCTGTATAATGGTATAATAGTACTTGAATACTGTAATATGGGAGGCGAGCTGCATGAAGAGACAGATCATAACGATCGACGAAGACCTGTGCACCGGCTGCGGCCTGTGCATACCGAATTGCCCCGAGGGGGCGCTCCAGATCATCGACGGCAAGGCCCGGCTCGTGAGCGACCTTTTCTGCGACGGGCTCGGCGCATGCATCGGACACTGCCCCGAGGGTGCCATCGCGACCGAGACCCGCGAGGCGGAGCCATATGACGAAAGCAAGGTCATGGAGAATATCGTGCGATTCGGTCCGAACGTCATCAAGGCCCATATCGCTCACCTCAGGGATCACAAGCAAGACGATTATTTCCGGGAGGCGCTCGCCTACCTCGTGGATCGCGACATCGAGATACCGGCGGAGTTCTTCGAGCCGGCGTGCCGATGCGGCGACACCGGCAGTTCGGCTCCCGTATTCGCCGGCTGCCCGGGCTCGAGAATCGTGAACATCGAAACGGATGCGGCGGACGCGCCGGTGGACCGCCCGTCGCGCCTGCGCCAGTGGCCCGTTCAGATCATGCTCGTGCCGCCGAGCGCGCCGTTCCTCGACGGCGCCGATCTTCTCGTCGCCGCCGACTGCGTCCCCTTCGCCTACGCCGGCTTCCACGAGAATCTTCTCGCCGGCAAGGTGCTCCTGATCGGCTGCCCGAAGCTCGACGACGCGGAGCATTACCTCGAGAAGCTCACGGCTATGTTCAAGGGCAACGACGTGCGATCGGTCACCGTCGCCCACATGGAAGTCCCCTGCTGCACCGGTCTCGTGCGGCTCGTCGAGCGCGCGATACGCGATTCGGGAAAGGACATTCCCTTCGAGGCGCGGACGATCGGCATCAAGGGAACCGAAATGTAATCAGTGGCGCGCGGAGCATCCGGCTCGTATAATCATTCATCGAAATCGTGCGCGCCTCGCCCGCTATCGGGCGGCGCGGAAGACCTTGTTCAGGAGGGAACGGATTGAGAACAACACGCGCGGTCGCTCTTTCAATGCTCGTTCTCGTTACGATCGTCTCGATGCTCGCGGCGAACGGCCATGCAAAGAAGTGGTGGCAACCGAAGAAGCGCGGCGGCATCGAATGGACCTACAACATCAACGACGGGCTCGCGAAGGCGAAGAAGCAGGGGAAGCCCGTCATGGTCGATTTCATGGCGGTCTGGTGCCCTCCCTGCAAGGCGATGGAGGATTCAACCTTCAGCGACCGCGCCGTCGTCGAAAAGGCTTCGGCGTTCGTTCCCGTGCGGATCGATATCGACAAACAACGGGAAGTCGCTTCGAAGTATGGCGCCCTCGCGCGCAAATACGGCGGAATCGGGATTCCCAACATTCTGTTCATGGCCGCCGACGGAACGAAGCTCAAGCACATCGTCGGTTACTACGGCCCGCGAGAGCTCGTCGCGGCAATGGATTCGGCTCTGGCGACGCCGAAATAGCGGTGCAACGCCGGCCGGGACGGCGCCCGGCGGCGATCATTTCTTGAGGTCCCACCAGCCGTACCAGTTCACGTAGAGGACGACCTTCTGCGCGGTCTCGTCAAACGTGGTGTAGCGGTCCCAGATGTACTCGACGCCGAGCGAGGCGACGGCTCCCCTCGGCGAGTACGCCTCCAGCGATATCCCGAAGCCGGGGCCGACGGAGTTGTTGTAGTCGAGCCCCTCCGTATCCGCCTGGTAACGCAACGTGGCGTACGTGTTGAGCGTGACGTTCCCCCACTTCGTCCAGTCCACTCCCTGTCTGAGCCAGCCATTGAGGAGTAGGTTACCGTCCCCCTCCTTCGGCATCTCCCCTCTCAGATCCCCCCACGTCGAGCCGCGAAAGCCGACAATCGCCAGTGCGCTTCCCGAGCAGAGAACGAGGCACGTGAGCGCGAGAGCAATCCCGAACGCGTGACGTTTCATGTCCTATCTCCTTCCGTAGATCAGGGCGTCTGTTTTGCCCCATGAGTGTTCGATCGTGAAATTCCTGAGCAGCACGAAGTCATCCTCGAAATAGGGCCCGAACTGGCTGCACGGAGACATCTTCCCGTAGAAAAGGTCCTCGCATACGACGAAGTCCACCCGCTCGGCGAACGCCGGCCTCGGCGAATCCGTTTTCCGGATCTCGAACATATTGAGGAACCGCGCGTTGGGATATCGATCCTCGAGCACATAATCGTAGATGACCCCGTCCCAACCGTTGAACGCGACGGTCATCCCGTCGAAGCCTTTCGTCTCGAAGAACTCGATCACCGGGGTCACGTCCGGATACTGCCGCTCGAGCCAGCGCAGGTTGAAGAGCCCGTACGCCCAGAATATGACGAGGATCGAAACAGTGAAAAAGCCGCGGACGATCCGGTGCTTCGCTCCGAACGAAAAGATCTTCACCAGGTGCTCCACTCCGAGGGCCGCGGCGGGAACGAGAAAGATGAGCGCGAAGATCATGTTCTTGTTCACCGATTGCTCCGCGCGTGTCACGAGATGGAGAATGATGATCGGCGAGGAGAGCGCGATGAACGCGATCGCCGTCTTTCCGTGCCGTTCGTGGAATATGCCGAAGACGGCCAGCAGAAGCACGAGCGCAATCCAGCGGAACGCCCAATCGAACATGGTCGCGAGCGGCACCTTGATGTTCGCATAGGTCTCGACCTGCCCGAGCACCTGCATCCGGGGGGCGTACCGGTCGAATCCCAGGTAGAGGGCGCCGAGAACGGCGAGCGGAAGGACGCAGAAGAGCGCGGTCCGTTTGATTCCGTGCTTGAACAGGACGTACAGCACGAGCGACGGCACGAACACGGGAAGGAGATACTTCGTGATGGCGGCGAGAAACAACGCCGCCGCGCCGAATACGATCGCGAGATTCCGGTGCCACGGCGCCGTAACAGAGGCGGAAACAACGAACATAAAGAAGGAAGCGCCGATGAAGAACGCGGCGATCATGTCGTACGTGCCGAGCTTCATGAGATAGAGGGTCTGCCCCGTGCACATGAAGAGCGCCGCCGCCGTGAGGCCCAGACTTCCGCCGAACAGCATCGACGCCGTCGCGTAGACGATCACCGTGAGGGCAAGCCCGATGACGATGGTCAGGATCCGGACGGCGTGAATGCCGCCGGCCGAATCCGCCAGCGCCGCGAGCACCGGCCAGATCATCACCGATCCGGTGTGGTGCGGGCATCCGAGACACGGCTCCCCCCTGATGATCTCCTGCCCCATCGTGATCTGAAACGCCTCGTCGATGAAGACGGAGTTGTAGTCCAGATCGACCAGGCTGACGATCAGCCCGTAGAGAAGGATAGCGAGAAGCAGCAATCTCCGATGCGCGCTTTTCATAGTGTTATCACCACAGGACGACCATCGCGTCCGCGATTGCGAGAATGCGGTTCACCGCGCCGATATCGGCCTTGTCGAAAGCGACGCCCGCGACACATTCGGGATAATCCTCCGAAGGATGGCGCAGGACCCGCACGACGACCCCCGGGAGCGGGACGTTCCGGTCCCCGACAACCGCTTCCACCGCCACTCGGTCCCCTTCGGCAAGATCCTCGCGCGCGGCGAGGAGATACCCGCTCTGCGATATGTTCCGGATCACTCCGTATGAAATGCCACCGCTTTTCCCGCGGACGACGGCCGGCAGGTACGCGCGGACGCGCCGCGCCCGGGCCTTGCGCTCCAGTCTCGGTGCGATCCGGCTCTCGATATACGTGAGGTACCGCGTCGCATACTCGGCGAGAAACTTCGAAACGGCGGATTCATGTAGGTACCGCGACATCACGTCCACCTCGCCCGATGGCCCCGTTACGGCGACACCCGCGCGCGCGATCACGTCCGCTCCCGACTTCACCGTCTTCACGTGCATGACGTGCCCTTTGCCCGCGAGCGTCTTGCGCGGGAGCATGATCTCGAGATCGAGATCGCCGCCGTCCGGAATCGTCCCCGCAGCGACAAGCGACATGCCGGTCTCCGTGGCGTCGTCCGCCGCGGCGAGCCGGCGTACCGGTTTCCCGCCGTCGCTGTAGGTGAAGAAGACGGGGACCGCGTCCTGGATGCGGAAATCGCCTCTCCGCTGGTAGAATTTCGTTCGCGCGTAGAGAATGATCGCGACGGCAAGCCCGCTGTTGAAAAGCGCCCAGAGGCTGTTCACCGCGATGATGAACTCGTCCCCGCGCAGGCCGAGAAGAAGCTGGAATAGCGCCCACACGATCGCGATGACGCTCCCCGCGAACACGAGCGCCTGCGGGACGACGAGCGGGTACGGGGTCGAAGTCCCCCGTCCCTTCGGCGTCACCTTGAACTGCCGCGCCCGGCGCGGGAGGAACAGGGAAAAGAACGATTCGAGATACGTGAAGAACTTGCCCATGCTGAACTGCTCGAGCAGGAGATACCCCGCGTATCCCCGTCCCATCTCGTTGAAGGCGAAGAGGGAGAGCGCATAGTACGGAATGAAGTGAAGGAGATACGTGATGTCGACGGCGTTCATCGGAAGGATGCCGGTGAAGAGCACGATCGGGGGGGTCACATAGAACACGAATTTCTGGAATCCCTCGATCGGATAGATGAGGCTCCCGAGGTAGCAGAGCCGCTGCGGGAAGCTCAGCCCCCGCACGAAAAACGGATTCGCCTTGAAAAATACCTGCCACCCCCCGAGCCCCCACCGCTTCCGCTGGATATGGAACGGATTGATCGTCTCGGCCGCCAGCCCGTAGGCGAGCCCTTCGTTGTGGTAGACGGACGACCAGCCCTTCTGGTGGATGCGGATCGAAGTCAGCATGTCCTCGGTGATCGAGCTCGTCGCGAAGCCGCCGACGTCGTCGAGCGCCGCGCGCCTCATGAGGGTGCAACTCCCGACGAAATAGGCGGCGTTCCAGCGGTCGCGCCCCGGCTGGATGAGGTTGTAGAAAAGCCCCTGCTCGGTCCAGACGTATTTCTTTTCGTGGTCGGCGCGGTGCTGAAACGAGTCGATGTTGTAGAACTCCTGCGGCGCCTGGGCGAAGGCGACCTTCTCGTCCTTGAAATAGCCGATGAGGCGATCGATGAAATTCGGCAGCGGGGCATGGTCCGCGTCGAAGATGGCGATGAACTCGGCAGTCGAGTGCTTCAATCCGAAGTTGACGTTGCCTGCCTTCGCGTGCTCGTGGCTCTCCCGCGCGAGGTAGACGCACCCAAGCTCCTCGCAGAGCGTCTTGACCTCGGGGCGGTTCCCGTCGTCGAGGAGTAGCGTCCGGTGCGGATACTTGAGGTCGTTGCAGGCGAGGAGCGTCTTGCGCAGAATCGAAACCGGCTCGTTCATCGTCGGGACGAGGACATCGACGGTGCGCCCGGCGAGCGGCTCGGGCACAACACGCGATATGGGCCGCCATACCGCGAAGAAGAAGAGAAACGTCGTCAACGTGCCGAAACATTCCGCGATGAAGAGCGCCCACGAGAAGAAGAGCGCCGATTCGTTGAAGGTCTCCGTGACCCTCCAGTAGAGATAATAGAGGGTCACGATCATCGAGACGACGGCGACGACGCGGCGAAGTCCCTCCCCCTTGAGATTCTTGAAATCTTCCACGGAGCTACCTTCCTTTTGTGAAGGCATGGCCGAAAACGGACATTTAACCCTCGAAAGCAGATCCCACTAGGAAGAACCGTACCAACCGGGAGGCAAAGCACGCAATCATTTGAAAAGAATGCGAATAAACTGGGGCCGGCGCGGCCCGTGCCCCTTCGAATCCCGGATCGGACACGCTCCCGCTGCTACTTTTTGGGCCCCTTCTCCTGTTCCTTGCCGGAGCCGATGGAAGCGCCGATACGATAGAAATCGGCGTTGCCCGGAGCAAAGATGAACGGCTTGAGCTTCGTGACGTCGGGCATGCCGTTCGCGCCGAGAACGGACTCGGACGCCTTCACGTCGACGATCTCGCCGATGAACATCGTATGCAGTCCGAGCTCGACCGTTTTCACGAGCTTGCACTCGAACACGAGCGGAAATTCCTTAACGTACGGCGCGTTGACGAGCGCGCTCTTCACGGGGGTGAGACCGCTCGCCGCGAACTTGTCGACGTCCTTTCCCGAGACGCTGCCGAAATAGGCCGCTTCTTTCACGAATTCCTCGGATGGGATGTTTACCGTGAACGCCTTGCTTTCCATGATGCTGCCGTACGTGTAGGTGGCCTTCCTGAGCGAGACGGTTACCATCGGGGGCTGCGAGCAACAGATCGCCGCCCACGAAGCCGTCATCACGTTCGGCTTTCCCGCCGCGTCGTAAGAGCCGATGACCCACACGGGGCACGGCTGCGCGAGCGTTTTCGCGCCGAGCGACTTCATCTCGTCGCCGGCAGTTGCTTCCTCGACGCATAGGGCCGCCGCCGGAATTGCGACGACGAGCAAAAGGACCGCCGCAACCGCTTGCAAGAATCTCATCCTTTCCTCCATCTCTCTGCCGTCCCGGAATTGCAACTGCTGATTCATCGGATACGGCATGATACAGCAATAAACCTTAGCATGATGCAAAAAAATACATGCAGAATTACCGATAAATTCTCCTGCCATCCGAGATGTTCATTCCCTATCAGTTCCGTCCGTTTCTTTGCGATAATTCGCAGAATATCCGGGGAAATCATTATCGGACACAGCTCCGACCGTTCGCACGACCGGCTCTCACACATATCTATCAATAAAATATAGCGTTACCACAACGCCCTGGGGGGCGGCTCCGCCGGCGCCAAGCGATACTCGTGCGAGATTCGGGTCCTCCACGGCATGCTTCTTGCCAATGCCTCTTGGGACCCAGGTCATTACCAAGGAACGGTCGATCTGATGCAAAACATAACGCGAACAGATAGAGGCTTCACGCTCACGGAGTTGATGATCACGGTCCTGATCATCGGAATCATCGCGGCGCTTTCCATGCCGGGCTTCGCCCGCTTCCTGCAAACATGGAAACTCGCAGGGGACGCGGACCACTTCGCCACCGCGCTCAGAACCGCGCGAGCCGCGGCCGTGACGAAAAACATCAACACGGTTTTCACCTTCAACAAGGCAAACGGCACTTTCTTCTATTTCGAGGATACCGACAGAGACGGCGCCCTCGACAATACCGAGTATCGCAGCGCGACCTACCGCCTGGAGCCGGGAATTGTTTTCGCCGGCTATACGCTATCCAACCCGACACTAACCTTCGGGTCCATGGGCAACACGAGAGAGAGCGGAACAATTACGTTGAGAAACAGCAATAACAGGACGAAAACCGTCCGCATCTTCGGCGGAACGGGAAACGTCCTCGTCAATTGAAAGGAAACCGGCAGGCATGTTGAAATCGCAAAAAGGCGTAGGGTTGATCGAGATCGTCATCGCCATGCTCATTTTCGGCATCGGGATCTCGGCGGCATTGCGTACGTTGCCGGACAGCAATTTCGCAACGACGCGCGCCCGCAACGTCAGCGTGGCGACGAATCTGGCGCAGGAGAAAATCGAGGCCCTCATGGGTACTTCGCTCAACAGCGCCGATCTCTCCGCGGGCACTCACAACGATCCTCAAAACCCGTTGGAACGTCACTTCACGCGAACATGGACCGTCACGGACAACTCGCCGATCACCGACATGAAGCGCCTCTCCGTAACGGTAAACTACGCGGGGCGGGGCAACGATCGATCGGTAACACTCACCACTTTTCTCACATCGAGGCGGTAGTTCACGATGCATAATACGAGCAAGAACTCTGCGGGATTCACGCTTGTTGAAATGATGGTCAGCGTGCTCGTGCTCGGCGTTCTTATGATCGCAATGGGTGGGCTGTTCGTTCTTTTCCAGAAGAGCTCGGCGCAAACGAACGAATACACCGAAGTCCAGCAGAACGTCCGCATCGCGCTCGATTTCGTCACCAATCATCTCCGGCAGGCGGGATCGCAGACCGATTATTTCAGGGGACAGCAACCCGTCGTGCACGCGGGACCGTACCAGGTGGCTATCAACGCGGACATCGACAACCAGCAGACCATCGACGGCTTGAGCCCGCTCAGCGCCATCCGTCGAGCCTTTTCGCCGAACAGGGTTCCGGCTTCGGGAACGGTCATCTACGCCCCCACGACGGATTATCAGTCGAACGCTGAAACGATCGTTCTGACGCTCGATTCCAACGGTGACGGCGTGGTATCGGCGTCCGATCGCGGCGACGATCCCGAAGAGAACGGCCGCAATTCGAACCTGTTCATACTGAAGAGCGTCGTGTACGGATACGACGGCGCCGGCGCGAACGAGGTGCGGGAATCGAATCTCGCGCTCCTTCGCGGCCCCAATATGGCGCCCACGTGGACCATCCCCCAGCCGCTCTTTCAGTACTTTTACGACCACGACAACAACCCCTCGACCGCGGACAGGCTCTGGGGCGACGGCAATCTCAACGGCGTCCTGGAAACCGGCGAAATCACCGCGCTCACCGTGATGCCACAAAATCTCTTGAGCAGCATCCGCAAAATCAAAACGACGGCCGTGGGGGAATCCAACGTATACAATATGAAGTTCGAGACCAACGGCGGGTACCTCGGCGTGACGATGACCTCCGAGGTCTATGTGAGAAACGCAGCGCGGACGAGCTCCAATATTTACGGCAAAGTCTACCATGACATCGACAGCGACGGGATTCCGGACCAGGATGAAACCGGCATCCCGCGAGTGGAGATCCGCCTGACCGGGCAAAGCCGCTCGGTCCTCACCGATAACTTCGGCATGTTCTATTTCCCGCTTCCCGCCGGCACCTATTCGCTGACCGAGGTGGATCCGCCCGGATATACGTCGACCACGGCCAATATGGTGTCCGTGACGCTCGCCGCCGGCCAGACGTCGATCATCAATTTCGGAGATCGGTCGACGACGCCCACCGGCAAGATCAAGGGAATCGTTTACGAGGACGCGGATGCGGACGGCATCAAGGACGCCGGCGAAACCGGACTGAACGGCGTCCTGGTTTCGCTCGATAACGGAGCCCAGGCATTGACCGGCAGCACCGGATACTATTCATTCATCGTCCAGCGAGGCACCTATACGGTCGTCGAAACGGATCCGACCGGTTACAGCTCGACCACCGCGAACTCGGTCGTCGCAACAGTCGCGGCGGGGACCGATACGGTAACCGTGAACTACGGCGATTACGGCGCTCCCGTTTCGGGAACCCTTCAGGGATACGTCTACATCGACGAGAACGAGGACGGGTTTCGCGGAGGCACGGAGGAAGGCGTCCCCAACGTCGTTTTGAGGGCTTCCAACGGCGATTCCGCCACGACCAATTCGAAGGGGCTCTACAAGTTCACCTTGGCGCCGGGAACCTATTCCGTAACGGAAACGGATCCCGATGGTTATACTTCCACGACGGTGAATACCTTCAACGGCATCGTTATCGCCGTCGACACGCTCGTAACCCGCAACTTCGGCGATATTCTCGAGATTCGCCAGGACTTCGTCGAGATCCACATCTCCCACACCGACCGCGCTCTTTCCGTGGCCGCGACCGATCTCAGCGAGGACACCAAGGGAGATATCGATATCGTGCTCGGAACGGCGCTCGCCGCCGCGACCGGGAACATGCTCGTCTTCCATAACGATTGGCAGAGCGCTTCGACGCCGATCGGCGAGCTGTTTGAAGCCGACCCGACGTACCGGCGGGACGCGATGCAGAACATCAACACGATATCCAAATACGATTTCACCGGAGACGGCACGCCCGACGTCCTGGACGGCCTCGATTACAGCATCGGACGGAATGTTCAGGTCTGGTTCACGGGAAGCGGCGGCGTGTTGAGCACGAGCCCCGACGCCGCGTACATCACGAACGGCTCGACCGTGGTCATGGACAGCAAGCTCGCGGACTTCAACAATGACGGCAACATCGATCTCGTGGTGGCGCTGAAATCGTCCTTCGGGACATACACGGGAGGGTTCGAGGCATTCAATGGCAGCGGGGGCGGAATGTTCAGCTCTTCGCATTACATCACGACCGCGGGAACGACCGGCAGCATCAACCTGGGAGAAATATGGGCGGTTGATACGGGGGACATCGATGGAGACGGCGACCAGGATATCATCGTCGGTTCCCACACAAACGCATACGCCGGATTCATCGACATCTATCGCAATAACGGCGTCGGGACGGGCAACTTTACCTGGCATTCGAGGTACGTGACCAACGGCGCGGTGAACGATCTCAAGGTCGTGGACATGAGGGAAGACGACGGCGACGATCCCGATATTCTCGCGGCGACTTCCACGGGCGCCAATATCGGCAACATCGTCCTCTGGCTCAACACCGCCGGCACCTTCGGACTCCCGGATACCACCGGATATATTTTCGCGCCCCAGGAAACGCATAACTGGCCCGACGATTACGTTGACGCTCTCGGCGAGGCATTGAGTCTCGCTACGCTGCACGTGAACAACGATCTGTTCACCGACGTCGCGTACGGGACGAGGAGCTCGGCCCTATATACGGGAGACATTTACATTCTGTCGTGCTATGGCACGCTGCCGACGTACGGCCAGAAAATCAACAAGACCGAGGCGGGTGAAATCATCACGATGGACGTGGCGGACTTCAACAAAGACAACAGGCCCGATATCGTCGTCGGAACGCGTACCTCGGCGACGCAGGGAAGACTCATCGCCTATTTCGGCAAGGAACTGTAAAATAGGCCTTTTGACCCAGAAAGGATCGAGATATCATGCATGGCGCAATCAAGAACTTACCCGGTGGAGAGAGAGGAAACATCCTTGTCGTCACCCTTATCATCCTGTTCGCCATCTCGGTAATCGGCGCGACGATGGCCATGATTTCCTCCATGGATCTCAAGATCGCGGGCAATCAACGTAGCACGACGCGGGCGCTTCCCGTCGCGGAGGCCGGGATGAACGAGGCGATCCACCGGCTCTCCCTCCCCAATCCGACGAACGTGACGGTCGCGGGCTGGACGGGAAACGCGGCGATCGGCGACAGCGAGCCGTATAACCCGAACTGGACGGCGCGGATATACCTCACGAGCCCAGGCGCCGCTCCGGCCGGGGGCGCAAATGTCTATACGACGGGCACGATTCAGGATCCCAGCCAGCCGTATCTGGTCTACAGCGCGGCGAGCGCTACGGACAAAGTGCTCACCATCGAGCATAAATGGCGCGACCTGGACGGCGACAATGTTCGGGACGCGAATGAGATCGTCCTCTATGATCCGCTTCAGGTCCCTCCCGAGAACTACGTTTCAGGATTTCCCGTCGAAATCGTCACCGTGACCGGCCGCGCGAGCAACGCTGAGAGGGTAATCCAGGCCGAAGTCACGAAACGAACGATGCTCGCGAGAACCCTCGGAGCGCTCTACTGCGACAAGGCGGTCCGGCTCACCGGTAACTGCGCGTTCTGCGGATACAATCACAGCATCAACACACCGGCCGGCACCAAGCCCAACGCGTGCGTTCCCTGGCATCTCTCGAGCGCTCATCTGCCGGGAGTGACGACGACGGGCGACAACGTCCAGGTTCAGGGAAGCGCGTACACCGGGGGCAATCCCATTCCTATCGACAAATCCGCCACGAACCCCTGGTACTCGCTCGCGGACGTGCTCGGAATCCCCCAAGCCGACGTCAACGCGATGCTCGCGGCGGCGGATTATACCTCCATCACCAATCCGATGAATGGGGTGACCTACATCAATGGAGACGCCAACATCACCAGCAATCTGGTCGGTTCGGGATTGCTCTATGTGACGGGCGATCTTAAGGGCGCCGGAAGCTTCACCTTCAGGGGACTGATATACGTGGAAGGGGACGTGAAGCTGACCGGCACGCCGTGGATCCTCGGCAGCGTGATCGTCAAGGGAACGTCCGATTTCAACTTCAGCTCCGGAAACGCAGGTGTCCTCTATAGCAAGGACGCCCTGACGCAGTACCTGAGCCGGGCGCTGCCCTGCCTCATGCTCTCGTGGCGCGAAATGTAAGAGAAGAATGAAGCGCTCCCCCATCGGGGAGCGCTTCGTTCTACCTTGAGTTCGGCTCGGCGGCACCCCTTACTTGATGCTCGCGAGATCGATCGCGATCGTTCCCCCTCCCGCCTGCGGCGGCAGCTCGAACGTGCCGCGGATCATGCAGCGCGGATCCTTCTCGCTCACGTAGATCCTCGAAGCGCCCGATTCGTCGTCGATCGGTCTGATCTCGACATTGAAGCACTCGTATGTCCCGGCGGGCACGGTGACGCTCTCCGTGCCGACGACCTTGAGCGACATCGAACGCGTCTTCTGCATCTGAAAATCGAACACGCGGAGCGTCGTCTCGTATCCCGGCGCGAGCGGGAGCGTGCCGACGATCGTTTCGAGCGAGGAGCCGTCCCCGAAGGCGGGAGCCGGGAGCGTGGCGTCGATCGGCATTTCCTGCGCGCCCATCCTGACGGCGCCCTTGACCGTCGTCCCGGTGAAGTTGATGACGACCGTAGCGGTACCCTGTCGGACACTCCAGCGCAGCGGCAGGAGGGTCGTCGCGTCGAGGTCGAACGTATCGACTGCGCTCTCCGCGCCGTTCGACTGGCTCGTCACGACGCGCCATGTCGCCACGTCCCCCAGCGCGCCCTTCGTGAGGCTCCGGGCGATTTCGAGGACTACCTCCTCGCCGCCGGCGCGAACGTTCCCCTTGTACGTGAGGGTCATCGGCCTGAGGAGGCCCGCGTTCACCGCGGGAAGCGGCGCCGCCTCGGCATCCCCGGCGCTCTTCGGAGGGGCGGCGAGAGCAACCGTCTTCACATCGACCGTGAGAGCTTTGAGACGGCTCTGCACCTTTTCGCTCATGGTTTCCTGGAAACGCCCCCCGAGATGCTTCGCGAGGAACTTCTCGGCGGCGACGGCGAACGCCATCCGGTTATCGACTCCCGCAAAGCCGTGCCCTTCGTCGGGCGCGACAATATACTCGACGTCGCGGCCGAGGTCCCGGAGCGCGACGACGATCTGGTCCGATTCGGCCTTCTTCACGCGCGGATCGTTCGCCCCCTGCACGACGAGGAGCGGCGCCTTGATCTTCTCCGCGGAGAAGAGCGGCGACTGGCGCTTGAGACGCTCGGCGTCCTCGGGCTTCGACGGGTCGCCGACGCGCTCGTTGAACACCGTCTTCAAAACGGCCCAGTAGGGAGGGATCGAGTTCAGGAGCGTGATGATATTCGAGGGACCCACGTACGAGATGCCCGCCGCATAGATATCCGGGGTGAACGCGAGCCCGGCGAGCGTGGCGTATCCGCCATATGAACCGCCGAAGATCGCAATCTGTTTCTGATCGGCGATCCCCTTTTTAACGAGATAATCGACGCCGTCCGTGATGTCGTTCTGCATCGCGTCTCCCCACTGCTTGTTGCCGGCGTTGAGGAACGCCTTGCCGTAGCCGGAGGAGCCGCGGAAATTCATCTGAAACACCGCGTAGCCGCGATTCGCGAAGAACTGCGAATACGGGTCGTAGCCCCACTCGTCGCGCGACCAGGGGCCGCCGTGCACCATGCAGAGCACGGGGAGGTTCTTCTCCTTGACCCCTTTCGGCACGGTGAGATAGCCGTGAATGTCGAACCCGTCGCGGCTCCGGTACACGATCGGCTTCATCGGGGCAAGATCCTTCGAGGGAAGATCCGGATAGGGCCGGTACAGGAGCTCGGCCTTGCCCGTCGCGCGCGTGTACAGATAGGTCGCTCCCGGATCGACGTCGCTCGTGACGCCGACGAGCCACAGGCGCTCGTCGCTCGTCGAGGAGCTGAGATAGACGTCGCCCTCGGGAAGCTGCTTCTGGATGCGCCGGTAGTCCTTCTCCCATTCCTTGTTCCGGAAATAGACGCGCAGTCTGTCACCCACGTAATAGGTCGCGACGAGCTCATCCGTTTCCTGCGAGAACTCGGCGCCGCCGAAATCGACTTGATTCTCGGGATCCGCTTCGACAAGCTCTTCCTTCCCGGTCACCGGATCGAAGAGAATGAGGCGCTGAAAATTCACGTCCTCCCCCTTGTCCGACGCCATGTACACGCGTTGTCCATCCTTGTGGTAGCGGATGGGGTCGACCGTCTCGTCCTTGCTGCACGAATAGACGACGACCGTCGTGTCGGGATCGACGCGGAGAATCTCCGTGCCCCCATCGGCGGTCTGCTTCGACGCGAGCCTGAGAGTGCCCTGGACGTCGAAAATCCAGCTCGAGATCTCATTGTCGTTCCGCTTCACGAGCGTCCGCTCGCCCGTCGCGATATCGAGTCGATACGCATCAAAGTAGCGTTCGTCGCGGTCGTTGAGGCCCACGAAGATGGCGCCGGGCATGCCCTTCGGCAGCGCGTAAATGGTCGCCGCAACTTTCTCGTACGGGGTGAGATCGCGCGCCGGAGGCACATCCTGGCCCGCCTCGAGCTTTGCTCTCGGGTCTACCGCGTAAACATGCCAGTTCTCGTCTCCGCCCTTGTCCTGAACGTAGAGGATGTATGCGCCGTCCTTGCTCCAGAAATAGCCGCGCACAGGGCGCGTCGTGTCCGCCGTCACGGGGCGCGCCGCGGCGAAGGGCTCGCCCGCGCCCTTGACCCAGATATTCAGAATGTTCTTGTATGGTTTGAGAAACGAAATGTACGAGCCATCGGGGGAAAGCTGGCCGCTCGCGATCTGCGGATCGCCGAAGAGCACGTCGCGATCGATGATCGGCGGGAGCTTCTCCAGATAGTTGCGATCGATTGCGGCCCCCGCGATGCCGGTCAGCACGAGGAGCGCCGCCAGCGTGAAAAGCACTCTCTTCATCATCGAAAACCCTCCTTGTAGAGAAACGGGCGGATTCTAAACCCGGCCGACCGCAAAAGCAACCGGTAAATACCTCTGGGCCAAGCCTCCGGGCCCGCCCCTCGCGGTCCCGCACATTCTATGTTGCAGGAGCGAGGCGACATGTTCTATGCTGACAACCATGAAACACAAATACCTCTACCTTTCGATCTCCGTGAGCGGCGCCTCGGTGCTCGCGATTGAAATCCTCGGCACTCGAATCCTCGGCCCATTCTATGGGGTGAGCCTGTTTCTCTGGTCGGCACTCATAACGGTGACGCTCGCGGCGCTGAGCGCAGGATACGCCCTCGGCGGACGGTGGGCGGACAAGGGGGCGACATACCCGCGCCTGAGCTCGCTCCTCGCCGGAGCCGGACTCTGGCTCCTCGCCGTGCCGTGGATCAGGAACCCGATCCTGCACCTCGCCGAGCCGTTCGGCCTTCGCTTCGCGGCGCTCGTCACGGCGCTGGCGCTCTTCTTCGTCCCGCTCATGCTCCTCGGGATGGTGAGCCCGTATGCGATCAAGCTCAGAACCACGAGCCTCGACGAGATCGGCCGCTCGGCGGGCAACCTCTACGCGATCTCGACCGTGGCGAGCGTCGTCGCGGCGCTGCTCACGGGCTTTTTCCTGATACCAAGCTTCGGGGTATACCGCCTGACGCTTGCCGTCGGCATTCTTCTCATCGCTACGGCGCTCCCCGGATTATTCGGGAAACGCCTGCCGGCGGCGAAGCTCATTCTCCCGATCGTCATCCTCGCGGCAGGCGCCGTCTTCCTGCGGGGATTCGGCGAGAACCGGACCGATCCCGAGCACGGCCTCATTTTCAAAGGCCAGAGTCCGTATGGGGAAATCCGCGTCGTGAACGACTTCGAATTCCGCTACCTCCTGATCGACGGCGCGGTTCATACCGCCGTGGATACGTCGTTCTATTATTCCACGGTCATGCCGTACGTCAACGTCGTCGATATCGCGAGTGGATACTTCGAGAAACCCGGACGCCTCCTCCTTATCGGCCTCGGAGGCGGCTCGGTCGCGAAACGCTACCACCGGAAAGGCTGGGATATCGACGCGGTCGAGATCGATCCTCTCGTCACGAAGGTCGCTTATGATTACTTCGGCTTCGACTCGATCGAGGCGCGAGTCCATCAGATGGACGGGCGCCGGTTCCTGCTCTCGAGCGGCGGCGCTTACGACATAATCGTCCTCGACGCCTTCGGATCGAGCTCCATCCCCTTTCATCTCGCCTCGCGGGAGGCCTTCGCGCTCATGACGTCGCGGCTCTCGCCCGACGGCGTCTTCGTGCTCAACGTGCAGTCGATCGGCTGGAATGGCACGATCGTCCGTTCTCTCGCCGCAACGCTCGGGACGCAGTTCCCGAACGTGCGGGCGCTCCCCACAATGGAACCTCCCGACAAGCTCGGCAACGTCGTCCTTTTCGCGTCGAAGAGATCCCTCGATCTCCGCGAGGAGCCGCCTGTTCCCATAGACCGGCTTACGGCCGAATACGACAGATTCCATGCATGGGAGAACCGCTTCGAACCCGACACGCGGGGAATACCGGTTCTCACCGACGACCGGAACTACGTCGACCTGTGGGCCGAGGCCATAAACATTCAGGATCGCAAAGAGCTTCACGGAATGTTCGCAAAAGCGGGCGTGAGCTGGTAGGAATGTTCTAGCGGGCCGTATCTCCGGGCATCGCCCGGATCTCCCCCGACTCCTCAATTACGACGGGATACCCTTCGATCTCTCTCGGGACGCGCTTGCGGTGCTCGGACGTTTTTTTCACGACAAGCACCTTGATGCAGAGCCTCCCGTCATCGAGCGCGCCGACCGCAACTCCGACGACCCCCGGAATCGCCATGAGATCGTTCACATGGGCATCCATCACGCGGATGACATCGTCGGTCGACATGGCGGGCGCTCCCCCTTCATTTTCGGAGCTTTTCCTGCACCCCGCGACCTGGATGGCGATCGCCATGGTCAGAATCAGCGCAAGGGCCGCCGAGCAGCGGGGCGCATTCCATTTCCGGTATCGCTTCATACGATCACGCTCGAATAAAGCGCCCGCCCCTGCACAGCGAGGGGCGGGCGTTCGTCTTCGTATCGAAGCATCGGAACCGTCAGGTTCCCTTCATGTTCAGATGCCGACCATCGTCACGCCGAGCCAGCTGCATACGGCGCCGATCGGGTTCGCAATAGCACTCGTGGTGCTACCGGCGAAAAGAAGGCCGACGGGACGCGGATTAACCGCAACGTCCTCGACCATGAGAGAGCCGGAATCGCCGCTGTTCAGGAACGCGCTCCGCTTCTGGTACACACCGACCTGGCCCGTGAAGGTCTTCGTGTACGCATCGCCGTTACATTCGCTTTCATAGCCGACCGTAACCGTCATGTTGATTGCGTTGATGTAGCTTCTCGTGAGACCGGTTGTACGGCCGCTCTTTTTGACCGCCAGGTTCAGAGACGGCAGAAGAATTGTGGAGGAAATGACGCCGATCTCATAGATCGAGCCGTCAGTCCGCACCATGCCCGGAATAACCTGCGCAATAGCGCAGTCGACGTTCGCCGCGGGATTGATGAGCGTCGAGAGCGAGGAAAGATTCGCAACGTAGTCATTCGGGATATTCTGGCAGCTTACGTCGATGAGGCCCGGCTGGTCGATAGGATTGCCGATCTCGGACACGTCCGGATCGTTCGAGTTGTTGTCGGTATCACCGGCGAACACATGCGAGTTGCTGAGAATGTACTGGATACCGTTCTTCGTCACGAGGGCGCCGAGCGTGCCGCCGCAGCAGTAGCCGTTCGCGAGATCGAGGGCGTTGCCGCCCGAAACACCGAGCTCGATCGGGCGAGGCATACGCGCCGTATGCGGCGTGATCGTCGTTTTCAACGCCTTGATTTCGCCGGTCACCCACGGTACGACCGGCACGCCATCGAGGCTCTTCGGCAGGCTGTTGATACGAGCGTCGGACTTGAGGAGCACCAATACGGCCGGCTTGCCGTCGGGGGCGATCCCCGTCGCGGTTCCGACGACTTCCGTGTCCTCCATGAGCTTCTTGGTGTGCTTATTCTGCGTTGCCATCGCGACCTGGAACAGCGGATTCGAGACGCTCATGACAAGCTCCTGCTGCCCGCTCGAGGGCGACGCCGGTGACTCTTCCTTCGAGCAGCCGACGAAGCCGGCGAAGGCAAGAGCCACGACGACGAGGACCAGCAGGATACTGGAGGAGTGCTTCATAAGAACCTTCTGGGCTGGCGGGAAAAGGGTGGATTTATTAGCGTATTTTACCACAAACGGGGGGGGTGAATGCAAGTGAATTATTCACTCCCTATTATTCATCCCCTCCGGGGCAGAGGCAGGAGCCGCACGGGTACTTCAGAGCGGCTTGATTATCCCGGACACCACGATATCGATCGGATGACCCTCCAGGGTTTTCGGAATCTTCCGGCGCAGTTCGCTCGTTCGCTCGACAACCAGCACCTGAATGCAGGGAGTTCCATCCTTGAGCTCTCCGATCGCCACTCCCACGACGCCGGGAATCGCCATGAGATCGTCGACATGAGCCTCCATCACCGACTTGATGTCGCGGCTGGGAGTCGACGCTCCGTTTCCATTTCCCGATCGGCAGCCGATCAGAAGCGAAGACAAAACGAGTAGAGACAGCCTGCACGCCGCCGCGAAAGATCGCCCGAATTTTTCCATCGCTTGTTCCCCCCAGGAAAATGCCCGCCCCCGGATCGGCGTCCGGGGACGGGCATGTGGAATGGATCGAGGCGTTGGCCGCTCGATCGCTTAGATTCCCACCATCGTGGCGCCGAAGAACGCGAGCACCGGGCTAATCGGGTTCGCGACGGCGATCGTGTTGCTCCCGGCGAACAGGAGGCCGATGGCCTTCGGGTTCGTCGTCACGTCCTGGACCATGAGCGACCCGGAGTCACCGCCGGCCAGGAACTTGCTGGCTCTGTTGCTGACGAGGATCTGGCCCGTGAACGTCTTGGTGAACGCCGTGCCACCCGCGCACTCGTTCTGATACGTGACGCTTATGGTCGCGTTCAGGCCGCTAACTTTACTCCGGGTGAGACCGGTCGTCCGCCCGCTCTTCTTGACCAGCTGGCCCACGGAAGCGGCGATCGTCGATGCGGAAATCGTTCCGATCTCGAGGATCGAACCGTTATCGGCGACCATGCCGCTGATGATCGTCGCGCTGGAGCAGTCGACGTTGTTGTTCGGCAGGCTGCTCGTCTTGACGAGCGTCGCCACGTTCTGAGCGGTGGTAGCGACGCACGCGACGTCGATCAGGCCGGGCTGAATGATGTAATCGCCGGTCGCGGCTACACGGCTGTTGCCGCCGCTCACGATATCGGCCTCGAACACGTGATAGTTGCTCAGAATGCGCTTCTGGGTGCCGACCTGGATGAGCGAACCGAGCGTTCCGCCGCAACAGTAGCCGTTCGCGAGATCGTAACGCCAGCCGCCCGAAGTTCCGAGCTGAATCGGAGGAGTCTGCTTCGCCGTATGGCTGACGGCAGTAGTGCCCATAGCAACGATGCGATCGGTCAGAACGACCTGCACGCCGACGCCTTCGATCATCGTGGGCACGCCGAGCTTCGCCTTCTCGGTCAGAACGAGCACCATGATGGCCGGCTTGCCGTCTTCGCCAATTGTTGTCGCCGTGCCGATGACGTCCGGATCCGCCATGAGCTTCGCCGTGTTCTTGTCCTGGATCGCCATCGCCTTCTGGAACAGCGGACTCGACGCGTTCATCAGAAGATCTGCCTGTCCGCTCGGGGGCGCCGCCGGCGACTCGTTCTTCGAGCAGCCGACGAAGCTCCCAAAGGCCAGAGCCACGACGAGGAGAACCAGCAGGACATTTGCGGAGCGCTTCATAAGGACCTCCTGCGCTGGTGGGAAAAGGGTGGATTTAGTTTCTTGATTTTACCACATTCCGGGGAAAAGAAGGCAAGTGAAATTTTTATCATTGCATCAGATAGCCGGATTTAGCCGTCAAAAATACTTGACACGATCGGGTCGATTTTGTCATCCGACCGCTGACGCGGTTTCACGCCTTTACATTCGAACGAAACAGGGCTATATTATCGATTAGCTTATCCAAGGCTTCTCGTGTGGGGGCGAATGGATTCGACGGGGATGATAGAGGCCAGGGAAGCGTGCCGAGGACGCCATCAACCTCGTAAATCAGGTGGCGAACCACAAATGCCGACAACCAGTTGGCAATGGCTGCCTAATTAGTTAGGCGGCCCGTCCGTTCCAGTTGCGCCGACGGGGCTGGAGTCCGGGCGTCGATCACCGACGGCTAGCGTGTCGACCTGCTCTGGGTTTGCACGCGAAAAGAACAAGAGCTAGCACCGTGAACCCCCTGCCTGTTGAGGCTTCACGGGGCGAACAAAACTCGACAGGCTACGCACGTAGACGCCCTCGCGGAAGCATCTTCGGACGCGGGTTCGATTCCCGCCGCCTCCAATTTTTCTATTCATCGGTCAGCGGCGGGTTCGATTCCCGCCGTGTCCACCACTTCAACTCAATCGAATTGCTGTCTCGATCGAAGTTCCTCCATCACTCGGGCCGCAGCGCCTCTATAACTTCGGCCGAGACCCAATAGATATCGCTCTTGCCTCTTTCGCCCGACGTGAAAAAAAGGAATTTTCCGTCCCTCGAGACGAACGGCGTCCCTGCTTCCACCCCGAGATCGATCACCCGCGGTTTGCTCCAGCCGCCGTCCGGCGTCCTGAACGAAACCAGAAGGACACTCTTCATCTTCTCTTCGGGCCTTCTCGAATTGAATACCAGATAGCTCCCGTCGGGCGCGATGAACGGATACATGCTCTGCGTTCCGGCGTTCACCGGCGAGCTCATCCTCTCGAGCGCCTTATACTCCCCGTCGATCTTGCGCGCGACCGCGATGGCTTCGCTACCGGGTCCTTGCGATATGTCTGTCGCGTATATCGTCCCGTCGGATGTCGAGGAAACAAACATAGCCTTTGCCGGGTTGAAAGGAGCCCCGGCGTTCTTCGCCGCGCTCCAGCCATCCCCCTCGCGATCCACATAGAATATGTTCATCGGGGGTCCAGCCTGTCCCGTGACAGGTTTCCCGGACATGAAATAGAGCCTTCCACCGTCGGGCGTCACGATCGGCTCGAACGACATCCCCCCCTCGACGAACGGGACGATCCCGGGCTTCGTCCATTTTCCACCGAGCAGCTTTGTAGTCATGACGACCGGGTAATTCAGGTTCGGATCCCTTCTGGTGAAGTAGAACTCCTTTCCGTCCGGCGTGAAGGAGCACGAGAATTCGTGAGCGGGCGTGGATACGAACCCCGGCGCGAAAACTTCGGGTGTTATTCCGGGCGGTTTTTGTCCGAGATACGGGCCCTTCAGCAGCGGCGATCCGGATTCATCCGTTTGAGCGTATAAACTGCAGTCGACCAACAAGATCACAGCGACAAGCAGCAGTCTTTTCATGGCCGTCTCCCCCTTTATGTTATTGAAGTCTCACGCATTCTACACTATCGACCGTCACATGTTCCTGCTGATATCGGATAGGGGAACTGAGAGGACGATCCTTTCGCGCGGTGGAGCTTGTCCGGGGCAGATTGGCCGCATGGAGATCATCGAGGGAAAAACCCTTACGAAGCGTTGAGGGATAAGCTACAATGCGCCCGCCGGACGTCAGTCGAGATTATGCCTGCCACAAGGGAGATAGATCATGAACAGGATCATCAATTCCCTGAAGACCTTCTTTGATGGTTTTCGGAAGTCGCTGCCCGCATTTTTCGGAACGATAACCTGGACGCCTCCTCCGTGGTTCGCCTCCGTCAAGGGTTCCAAGTCAGGTTTCAAAGATCTATCGCCCGGCCCATCCCGGAAAATTCTCCATATTGTTCCCCGGTCCAGAAAGACCATTACATGGGCGGCGATCGTGCTCGGCGTCCTCATCGCTGTTTGCGTCCTTGTGATCTGGCATGCAGCCCGGCAGCCGGGCGCTCTCATGGTAACAGGCGCCGGCCCGGGGCTCACGAAACTCGAGGACGTGACCAAACCTGACCCGGTCCACATCCGCTTCAGCGGCTCGGCGGCAAGGCTGGATCTGATCGGCAAGGTCGTGGCCTCGGGCATCACCCTCTCGCCGTCCATCGCGGGTGAGTGGAAATGGGTCGCCGACGATCACCTGGTGTTCACGCCGAAGGCGGACTGGGCCGTGGGACAGAGGTACACCGTCAAGATGGATCGTTCTCTGTTCCCCAAGCATGTGCGGCTTTCAACCTACAGCTACTCATTCCGGACCCCTCCTTTCGAGGCGACGATAGCGAACGCCGAGTTCTACCAGGACCCTGAAGACCCTGCGATCAAGAAGGTCCTCGCTACGGTGAAGTTCACCCATCCCGTGGATCCGGCGTCGTTCGAGAAGCGGGTGCAGCTCCGCAGGGACGACCAGAAGACAGACTTCATGGGGATCGGTACCAAGACCTATCCCTTCACCGTGGTGTACGATAAATATCGCAGCGAGGCGTACATTCATTCCAAGCCCATGGAAATCCCCGAAAAAGACGTTTCAATGACGATCACGGTTGATGCCGGCGTGCGCGCCGAGCGGGGCGGTCCGGAAACGGACGCCAAGCTCGAGGGAACCGTGACTATCCCGGGCAAGTATAATTTTCTGCGCGTCGAGTCGGCGGAGTTGACGCTCGTGCGGAACGAGCAATACGAACCGGAGCAGGTGCTGGTCATCCAGACGAGGGGGGGCGTGCAGGATGAGGAAATATTGAAGAACCTCACGGCCTATGTCCTGCCCCAGGACCGGCCTGCCTTCCCGGGCCGGCCGGAAGAGAAGAGCTTCTACTGGTCCGACCCCGCCATAATCGGACCCGAGGTGATTGAACGCTCGCAGCCCGCGCAACTCACTCCGCTGCCTGCCGAGCGGGAGTATGCGGTGATGCACAGCTTCAAACTCACGGCTCCCCCGGGGCGATTCCTCTTCGTCCGGCTGAAAAAGGGAGTCCAGGCCTTCGGCGGCTACCTTCTGGCCAAGGATTACGACGTCATCAACCGCATCCCGGACTTTCCCATCGATCTGGGAATCATGCACAACGGCTCGATCCTGAGCCTCAGCGGCGAGAAAAAGCTCTCGGTGTACGCCCGGGGCATCGAGGCGATCCGCTTCGAAGTGGGTCGTGTGCTGCCGGATCAGATCAACCACCTCGTCAGTCAGACGCAGGGCGATTTTACGAGCCCTGAGTTTATGAATTATCAGTTCAATCAAGACAACATCACTGAACGGTTTTCCGAGGTGCGTGAGCTCCAGGCCGCGGCGCCCGGAAAAGCCCGGTACGCCTCCTTTGATTTCTCGCGGTATCTCACCATGGGCACGACCTCGAACCGCGGCCTCTTTTTCTTTCAGGTTGATGGATGGGACCCGATAAACAAGCGGCCCACGGGCGTGCGCGACAAACGCCTGATTCTGGTCACGGACCTGGGCGTGCTCGTAAAGGACAATGCCGACGCGAGCCACGACATCTTCGTGCAGTCCATCCACACCGGTCGGCCCGTGGGCGCCGCGCGCGTGGAGGTGCTCGGCAAGAACGGCCTTTCGGCAATTTCCGTGACCACCGA
>JBAZPL010000003.1:0-34907 GCA_041648155.1 Candidatus Krumholzibacteriia bacterium | reverse complement strand
ACAGCCAAAAAGGCGTCGTGCGTTTCCCGGGAAAGGCGTTCATACGGAACCATTCGCATCTCTACCGGTTTGTGTTCTACAGTTTCAAGAATATATTCCACGGCGCCATGATCAGAAGGAAGGCGGCGCGTGAGGGGAACAAGGTCGTCATCGAGGCGCAGAGCGCTCAGATCATCACGGATGCCGAATGGGGGCGAAGCCTCGAAACGATACGAAAATTCCGGGACGAGTTTCTTTCCTTCAACCGGAAGGGGATCGTGCTCGTGCAGGCGACCGCTCCCTGGCAGGAAGATATCAGAGTCAAATTATCGGGGCTCACGAACGGCAGGGACCTCTTTTATATCGATCTCTTCGACGCGACCGTTTCCATCCCTCATAAGGACCGGAGATTGTCCTATGACGGACATTGGAGTCCTCTGATGCATTCCATTTCGGCCCGCGCGCTGGGGGAGTTCATTCTGCGCCGCACGCCGGGGGCGGTGGCGCCGTGACGTTTCAGGGAGCACTAACGAGGAGCGATTGAACCCATGAGCATCATTCGTGACGTAGCGACGGAGCTGAAAAAGCTCAAGCAGGACCGCGCGGCGCTCAGGAATTTCGGCCTCACCATGGCCGCCGCGCTCGCGCTGATCGGCGTCGCCATGCACTTCGTCGGCCGGCACCCGCGGCGGGCCTTTTGGACATGGGTGGTCGCAGCCGCGTTTCTCTTCTTCGGACTGGTTGCGCCGCGCGCGCTCAAGGGAATTCATCGTGCATGGATGGCCCTTGCCTTCGTGCTGGGATGGTTCGTCTCCCGAATTATTCTCGGTGTGATCTTCTTCGGGGTCATCACGCCGATCGGCGTCGTTATGAAGCTCGCGGGTAAAGATGTTTTGCGCGAGAAGATCGATCGCAGCGCGACGACGTACTGGATACCCCGCGAGAGCGCCGCGGAGGATCCGAAGAGGTGTGAGAAGCCGTTCTAACGTGAAAGGGCGATGCAATGGGGAAAATCGGCATCATCAGAGAGTTCATGCAGTACCTGTTCAAGAGCAAGAAATGGTGGCTCGCGACGGTCGTGATCATGCTTCTTCTGCTCGGCGCCCTGATCATCTTGACGCAGGGGAGCGCAATCGCGCCATTCATTTACACGCTTTTCTAGGGGAGCCGGGTCTCCCGGGTTTTGGCGCCCTTTTTGCTTGCCGCCCGGGCAGGCTTCATTTACCATCGCCTCCGTGCCGGGGTGGCGGAACTGGTAGACGCAGCGGACTTAAAATCCGCTGAAGCCGAGCTTCATACCGGTTCGATTCCGGTCCCCGGCATTCGTTTGGAACAATGAGGTATTCATATGAATCATGGAGCCCTTTCGATAATTATTCCGGCATATAACGAAGAGCAGGGGCTCGACCGCGCGCTCGGCCGTCTCATGCCGATCGCCCGGGAGAGGGGCTGGGAGGTCATCGTTATCGACGACGGATCGACGGACGGCACGGGGAACGTGACGACGCGGCACGGGGCACGACTCGTGAGCCACCCGGAAAACAAGGGCTATGGGGCCTCTCTCAAGACGGGGATCAGGAACGCTTCGCACGAGCTCGTTCTCATGATGGATTCCGACGGGCAGCACGACGCGTCGCAGATCGAGATGCTCCTCGCGCACGCCGATCGATACGACATGGTCGTCGGCGCGCGAAAGAAGATGGTCGGAATGCGGGCGCCGGGGAAAAAACTCTTGTCCCTGGTTGCCAATTATCTGAGCGACGTCAAGATCCCCGACCTCAACTCCGGTTTCCGGGTTTTCAAGAAGAGTACGATCAGGAGTTTTCTGCATTTCTGCCCGAACGGTTTCTCGTTCACGACGACGATCACGCTCGCGTACCTGCGCGAAGGATACAGCGTAAAATACATCCCCATCGACGTCGAGAAGAGAATCGGGCGCGCGAGCACGGTCGCATTCCTGCAGGACGGCTACAAGGCATTCCTTCTCATCATCCGCGTCATTGTGCTGTTCAACCCGCTGAAGGTCTTTATGCCGGCATCGCTCGTGCTTTTCGTGGCCGGGGCCGTTTTTTCCATCTACGGCATCATCGCGTTCGGCAGGATGCCGAATAGTGGAGTGCTCACGATTCTCTCGAGCATCATACTCTTTTTCATGGGTATTCTCGCCGACCAGATCTCCGCGATCAGACGGGAGCGGCGCTTCGATTGACCGCAACGGGCACGGAATGAAGATCTTCACCGGAAAATGGTTGCGGATTCTATTCCAGGCGGCGGGGATTGCCCTGTTCATCGCTATTTTGAGCCGCGTCGACGTGAGGGAAGTCGCGGCGGCGTACCGCCGATTCAACCTGTTCTACCTCCTGTATGTTTTCGTTACGATGGTTCTTTTTATCCTGGTAAAGAGCATCCGCTGGAAGCGCATTGTCGCTTTGCAGGGAGTGGAAGTGCCTGTTTCCTCTTCATTCAAGATCTACGCGGCGGGTCTTTATCTCGGTGTGATAACTCCGGGTCGTGTGGGCGATTTCGCCAAGAGCCTCTATCTCATCAATTCCGGAATGGAACCGGGGAAAGCGATTTTCAGCCCTTTGTTGGACAGGATGCTCGATATTGGTTTCCTCATCGTTTTCGGTTACGTCAGTCTTCTTTTCTTTCCGGGCATATTCAAGAATCAACTGCTTCTCAGCTCGCTTCTCGTCGTTGTTCTTGCGGTGGCTATCCTCGCGATATCCCGGCGCAGAGATCTGCTCAAACGTTTCGCGCAGAGGTTCGTACGGGCGATCATTCCCATGCGATTTCGCGTGAGCCTGAATGCGGTTGTTTCCGACACGCTCGACGAGTTCGGGTTACTGACGGCCGGAAGAACAGCGGAGATCGCTTTTCTCACGATGGCGGCCATGCTTCTCCAGTACCTGTTTCTTATCGTTGCGGCAAAGGTTCTCGGAATCGATGTTTCGATAACCATCCTTACCGCGGCAATCTCGGCGGCGATATTCACTTCTCTCCTTCCCGTTTCGTTCCTTGGGCTCGGCACGCGCGATGCCGTTTTGATATTGATATTCAACAGGGTAGGAATATCGAAGGAACTGGCGATGGCCTTTTCGTTTATCTTCGTTCTTGTGTATTGTATTATCGGCCTTTTGGGGCTCTGTTGTTGGTTGACGGCGCCGTTCAAGCAAGAGAAAATTGCACAGGCACAAAACAGTGCGGGAGACAATCGATGATAGAAATGAAGGAAAGACGCCACACGCAATGGGGGGGCATTCGGAGGGGATTTCTGGCCCACGTGGCCTACTATGTGAGTTGGCCGCACACGCTTTGCTCCCTTCTTCACAAGATCAGGGGAGTGAATATCCATAACGTCAGAAACGTGCGTATTCTCGCCAATTGCGTAATCGACACAATGTATCCCGAGCTTGTAGAATTGGAGGAGTATGTGAGTCTTTCCAGAGGGTGCGTTATTCTGACTCATTGGGGGGCGACTGAGTTTCTGCAGGCAAAGATCGGTGGACCGTTCTTCGGCAAAGTGCATATCGGGAAAGGTTCAATTCTGGGCGTGAATGTAATAGTTCTCCCGGGTGTGACAATAGGCGAGGGATGCCTTATTGGAGCGGGGTCGGTTGTCGTGAAGGATATTCCCCCGTACTCTATTGCGGTGGGAAATCCGGCCAGGGTACTGAAGACCATAGATGAATTCATAAAGAGCAAGAGCATCAATGAGTAAATATGCCAACGATTTCACAATGGACGCCGTGCGTCTTTTCTGGGACGGCGTCGCCGGCGAATACGGCGAGGAGAATGAGCGCGTCGAGAGGATACATACGCAGCGATTCAGGGAGGCGCTCAAAAGACTCACGCTCCGGCCGGGCATGAAGATGCTCAACGTGTGGTCGCGGACGGGGAGCGCCGTTTCCTATCTGCGCGGCGCACGCGCCGATATCGTGCTCGTGAACGCGGAGCTCTCGCGCGGCATGTTGAACCAGGCGGCGCGGCTCCATCCGGGCGAGAATTTCATTCAAAGCTCGCTGCATGAATTGCCCTTCGGCGCATCGGTCTTCGACGCCGTCCTGTCGCTCGAGACGCTCGAGCACGTGCCCGATCCGTTTCTGTTCCTCGCGGAGCTGCGCCGCGTGCTCGTTCCCGGCGGCGATCTCGTGATGAGCCTTCCGCCGAGCGCCGTGGAATGGACGGCGTTTCTGAACAATCGTTTCAAATTCCACCATGGAGAGGGTCCCCACCGTTTCATCGCGCCGGGCGAGGTGAAACGCATGCTCGGCGAGGCGGGATTCGAGCTCCTCGAGCACCGGGGGACGCTCTTTACGCCGCTCAAGGGAGTGTTTTTCGAATCGCTCGATACGAGGCTGAGCGCCGTGTTCGCGGACGGACCGTTCGCCCAGCTCGGCCTGAGGCAATTCTATGTCTGCAAAGCTCCCCGTTGAGATACTCATCGAGACGGTGGTCGATACCGGTCTCTGCACGAGGTGCGGGACATGCGTCGGCGCGTGTCCGGCGAATAACATCGCCATGGAGGATCCGCTCGGGGCGTGCCTGCCGGTCGCGGCGGAGGCGTGCACGTCCTGCGGGCTGTGCCTCGAGTGTTGCCCGGGCGCCTCGGTCGATTTCGCGCCTCTCGAGAAGGCTCTGTTCGGCGACGCCGCGCCGAATCGCCTTCTCGGCGTCGTGCGGGGCGCATATCTCGCCCATGCGTCGGACGCCATCATAAGGCGGAAAGGCTCGAGTGGAGGCGTCGTGACGGCGATGCTCCTCGATCTCGTCGGGCGCGGGGAGTCGAAAGGCGCGGTTCTCTTCGCCCCGCACCGGGAAGAGCCGTGGCGGGGATGGGGACAAATCGCGTCGAGCACGGAAGAGATCGTCGCAGCGGCTCAGAGCCGCTATCATCTCAGTCCGCTCAATACCGCGCTCAGGGAGATGCATGACGCAAAGGGAGATTACGCGTACGTCGGCCTTCCGTGCCAGATTCACGGCTTGAGGAAGCTCCAGGCAGCTGGGTTGGTGCGCGCGGGTGTCCGGCTTTCCCCGATAATCGGGATATACTGCGGGAACAATCTCTACTACGAGGCGACGCGCGTGATGCTGAGGAAGCTCGGCGTGAAGCGCCCCGAGGACGTCGCGGCGCTCTCGTACCGCGAAGGAGCGTGGCCCGGCTCTTTCTCCGCGCGCACGGCGGACGGGGTCGTGCGCTCTATATCGAAGCTCGATTTCAATCAGGTCATACCTTTCTACATCAACCGGAGATGCCTCTTCTGCGTCGATCTCACGAACGAGCTCGCCGACCTCTCCGCCGGAGACGGATGGGCGAAGGAGGGGAGCGGCGGCGACGGCTGGTCGGTCGTGCTCATCCGCACGGAGACGGGGGAGCGCCTGTTCGACCGCGCGGTGCGCTCGGGCGTCATCGAGGCGGAGCCGATAACCGTCGAGGCGGCGGAACGGATGCATTCGCACGCCTTCGATCTCAAGAAGACCGGGTCGTTTCTGCGTCTTCGCCTGTGGAAAGGGTGGGGATGCGCCGTGCCGCGGTACGATCGCTCCTACCCCCGCGCGACTGCCGGTCGACGGTTGTTCGAGCTCGTTTTGTCTCTGCAATTCGCCGTCGCTTCCTCATGGGTGGGGCGTGCCGTTCTCCGGCTGCTTCCCGCGCGGGCGCTCGGCGTCTTTTTCAGGCTTCTGAGAAAACGATGGATGCGATCGACGGCGCGTCGCTAAAAGGTTGACCGAGAGCGCCGCCTCCGATACAGTTTTAACCTATGAATTCACCAACTACGTTCGATCCCGGCCGCGAGCAGTACGCATGGGAGAGGCATCTTCTTGAGGTCTGCGATCTCTACATCGTCGGGGGAACGGTGCGGGAGATTCTCCGCGGCGCCGGCACGGGATCCGTCGACGAGGATTACCTCGTCTCGGGGATCGAGTACGATGATCTCGTATCGCGTCTCGAACGGTTCGGGAGCATGAACCTCGTCGGAAAATCGTTCGGCGTGATCAAGTTCACTCCGCCGTCGCAGCGCACGGTGGATGTCTCGCTCCCGCGCACGGAGTTCTCCACGGGAATCGCCCATCGGGACTTCAGCGTCAGGTTCGATCCGCATCTCCCGGTGGAAAAGGACCTCGAGCGGCGCGATTTCACCGTCAATTCGATGGCGCTTCATCTTGGGACGCGGATCCTCGTCGATCCGCTCGGGGGAAGGGCCGATCTCGAGAAGCGGCTTCTCAGGGTCAACCGCAGGGACTCGTTTCTGGAGGATCCGCTGCGGATTCTGCGCGGCGTTCAGCTCATGGCGCGGCTCGACTTCGCGGTCGAGGAAGAAACGCGGGCGGATATGAGGCGTAACGTCGCGCTGCTCGAGAGCGTCTCGGCGGAGCGGGTGCGCGACGAACTGAACAAGATGCTCGAGCTGGCGAAAGAGCCCTCGCGCGGATTCGTATTCATGCATGAGGAGGGGATTCTCCCGTTTGTCCTTCCCGAACTCGATGCGACCTTCGGCGAGGAGCAGAACGAGTTTCATCCGGACGACGTTTTTATGCACAGCCTCAAAAGCTGCGACCGGGCGAGGCCGGAGCTTCACCTTCGATGGAGCGCTCTCCTCCACGATATCGGCAAGAAAGAGATGAAGCAGGTCGTGGACGGAAGGACCGTGTTCTACCGCCATGAGGAGGCGAGCGCGCGCGACGCCGACGCCATTCTCGAAAGGCTGCGCTTCCCTCGCGAGCTCCGAAGAAAGGTCGTCTCGCTCATCGTGCACCATATGTTCAACATCACCGATGATTGGTCCGACGCGGCGGTGAGGCGTTTCATCGTGCGCGTGGGCCGCGAGAATCTCGACGACCTTCTCGCGCTTCGGGAGGCAGACGGGCTATCCCGCGGCGACGGCGCGGTCGTCGCCCAGAATGCCTCGATACGGAAGAGATTCGAACGCGTGCTCGCGTCGGAGGCGGCTTTCAAGATCACGGACCTCGCGATCGGAGGGGCCGATATCATGGAGGCGCTGGGCATCGGTGGGGGTCCCGAAGTGGGGAAGATCCTTCGAAAGCTCTTCGAGGCTGTTCTCGAGAATCCGGAAGAGAATACTCGTGAAAAACTCATCTCGCTTGTTTTGAGATCAGGGGAAAAAGAATGAGGGTCCCTGCAATCGGTGTCAGGGGTACATCCCGGAGTGGGTTCGAGGGTTGTGCGCCTCGGATTCCAGGACATCAAGTAACATACTACAGGGCAAAGAGATAATTGCAGGAACCCTCATTGGAAGTATGAGTAATTCACCCCAGTATGTCAATGGAATATTTCATGGCGATATTTCATGGCGAGAGCGAATATTTTAAGGGATCCGGCCTATTGAGTTTCATGCGTCGATTTGCGTATCGTTATGTATGCGGAAAGGAGCTCCGATCGCATGAATCAACTGGAGAGGCTTATTTTCGAAATCAAGAAACAGCTCTTTCCCTATCATCACGAGCATGACATCGAGCGCGGATGCGAGCGGTGGGGAGTGCAGGATGGCGACTGCCTGACTTCATGGGTCGCCGGTCAGCTCGCCATCTGCAGGAAAAAGAACAAGTGCACGGATAAGAGATTGTGCATTTTCTACAGCTATAGCGATCTCGCGCGCAAGAACTTCGAGATTTGCCGGGAAGTCATTCTTGTTTTTGAAAACGGAGACGCGAGCTGCAATTTTGTGGAAAATAATGAAGAAAAGTAGTTCTGCCATAGAATGCCAATATGGCACCATTGGCAGATAGTTATCTGCCTCGACTTCTCATGGCGATATGCCCTTTCCTGAGCACATCAGTATCTTATTATATATCAATACGTTAAAAAGGTTGACACCGTGCCCCCAATGGTATGATACTTGTATATATTCTCAATAAGAATTAACTCAAGGAGTGATGGAAATGTCAAAAACAATAGGTATCGATCTCGGAACGACGAATTCCTGCGTGGCGGTTATCGAGGGGGGAGAGCCGGTTATCATTCCGAATCCGGAAGGCGGACGAACGACTCCCTCCGTAGTGGGATTCAAGGATGGGCAGAGGCTTATCGGAGTATTGGCCAAGAGACAGGCGATAACCAATCCGAAGAACACCGTCTTCTCGATCAAGCGATTCATGGGGCGCAAGTACGTGGAGGTCGCGAACGAGATCTCCGAGGTTCCCTATGAAGTCTTCCAGGGACCGAACGGGGACGCCCGCGTGCGGCTCGACGGGAAGGAGTACACGCCTCCCGAGATCTCGGCGTTCATTCTTCAGTATCTCAAGGAAGCGGCCGAGAAGTATCTCGGAGAGAAAGTGACGCGCGCCGTCATCACGGTTCCGGCGTACTTCAACGACAGCCAGCGGCAGGCGACGAAGGACGCGGGCCGAATCGCGGGCCTCGAGGTGGAGCGGATCATCAACGAGCCCACCGCGGCGTCTCTCGCGTACGGGCTCGACAAGAAGGGCGAGAAGACGATCGCGGTTTTCGACCTCGGAGGCGGCACGTTCGACATCTCGATCCTCGAGCTCGGAGACAGCGTATTCGAGGTTAAGGCGACGAACGGCGATACGCATCTCGGCGGGGACGATTTTGACCAGCGTGTCATGGACTGGCTCATCGGCGAATTCAAGAGGGAGCAGGGAATCGACCTTTCGAACGATCCGATGGCGATGCAGCGGCTGCGCGAGGCGGCGGAGAAAGCGAAATGCGAGCTCTCGACCGTCCCCCAGGCGGAGGTGAGCCTGCCGTTCATCACGGCTGACGCGAACGGACCGAAGCACTTTTCGGTGAAGCTCACGCGCGCGAAGCTCGAGGCTCTCTGCTCGGATCTCATCGAGCGCACGGTAGCTCCCTGCAAGGCCTGCCTCAAGGATGCGGGCCTCATGCCGTCCGATCTCGACGAGGTGATCCTCGTCGGCGGCGCCACGCGAATGCCCGCCGTCCAGGCGAAGGTGAAGGAGCTTTTCGCCAAGGAGCCTCACCGCGGCGTGAATCCGGACGAGGTTGTCGCTCTGGGCGCGGCGATCCAGGGAGGAGTGCTCGCCGGCGACGTGCATGACGTCCTGCTGCTCGACGTGACCCCGCTCTCGCTCGGAATAGAGACGCTCGGCGGCGTCCTGACGAAGCTCATCAACCGCAACACGACGATCCCGACTCGGAAGAGTGAGATATTCTCAACGGCCGCGGACAGTCAGACGACGGTCGAGATCCACGTGCTCCAGGGAGAGCGCGAGATGGCCGCGAACAACAAATCGATCGGGCGATTCCAGCTCGCGGGACTGCCCCCGGCGCCGCGCGGCATTCCCCAGATCGAGGTGACTTTCGACATCGACGCGAATGGGATACTCAACGTCTCGGCGAAGGACAAGGCGACGCTCAAGGAGCAGAAGATCATCATCCAGCCCTCGAGCGGTCTCACCGAGAAGGAGATTCAGCAAATGGTGACCGACGCGGAGAGCCACGTCTCGGACGACCGCGCGAAGCGCGAGGTCATCGATCTCCGGAACCAGGGCGATCAGCTCGCCTATCAGACGGAGAAGCAGCTCGTCGAGTACAAGGATAAGGTATCCTCGGAGGACGAAACGGAGCTGCGCCGATCGCTCGAAGAGCTCAAGGAAGCGCTGAAGCAGGACGAAAAAGAGCGCATCCGTGCCGCGATCGACAAGCACAACGAGATCTGGCAGCGCGTAGCCCAGAAGATGTACCAGAACGCGGCGTCGGAGCCGGGCCCCGGCCCCGCCGGTGATGGACCGCGCGCCCAGGAACCGCCGCGCGAAACGAGCGATAACGGCAAGGTCGTCGACGCCGAATACGAGGTTCTCGACGACGACGAGAAAAAGAAATAATCCCGCGCTCCGGAAGGGCGGATGGAGACCGAAACCCGGGGCGTCGAACGCTCCGGGGCGAGATTTTCATTGCCCGGGTGATCTTCGTATTATAAACTGTAGTTCATACGAGCGGATGGGCGATTAGCTCAGCTGGTTAGAGTACCTGCTTGACATGCAGGGGGTCACTGGTTCAATTCCAGTATCGCCCACCATCTAAAATCAAATCCCACAACAAGATAAATGAAGGGCGCGAACAAGGCGCCCTTCTCCATTTTCTGATTGTCAACGGGTTGTCAGCAAGACGGCAAACGTGCCCGTAGAGATGCGATCGCCCCCTGAAAACGCAACCCGTATCTCCGGGCGGCTCCGGGGGCGATCATGGCATGGCAGGCGCTGATTGACGCCACAATCTTCGTAAGAACACGTCTTGTTGCCGGCGGCTTCGGTTTCTATGGGAGCGGGATACTTACAACTTCGTGGCGCTCATCCTGTAATGGTAATTGTGATATTCTCGCACATGATTGAATCTGCTGAGTAGCCTATAGAGCCGGTAACCCGTCTCGCTGATGCAGGGATATGCGTCATTTGGGTGAACCTCTATCTCCTGGAATTCCAGCTCATCAAGCATGGCCTTCACCTGCCAGACATTTGTTGCAAACTCATAGGCGGCCGGCCTATGAGTCGATTGCCTGAAGCGGTGGTATGTCGACCTCAGAAATCCGTACAAGAACCGAGGAAGAAAGATAGATTTTGCCATCTGAAACATCCCCCAGGCGTTTGGATCTTCCAAGAATAGTGTGCCGCCAGGCTTCAGCAACTCTCGAAAAGATCGAAGGAGTGGCAGCAAGTTCTTGCTCTCATGATGTATAAGGTCGATACATACCACGTAGTCGAAGATGCCTTTCCTGAAAGGCAGACGGTTCACATCCCCTGCTACGCATGATTTTGCTCCGGATTCGCTCTGCAAGGTAAGGAGCATCTCGAAGATAATGTCGAAATTGATGAATGTATAGCCCAACTGCTCAAACTGGCTGAACCTCCTATTGTATCCGCACCCGATATTGATGAACAGCCCTGGAGGTGGCTTCATGTGGTCTTCGACCATGGACCAAAACTCGAGCTTGGAAAGGCTCCACTGAGATGAGCTAAACTGCGCTTTCGAGCTCAGTCTCGGCGATTTTATCATGGTCGCAAGTTCTTCTTCTCCCTTCAGATGGTCGAGATTCATCCCAGGCGGAAACAACAAGGGGATGCCTTTCCTGATCTCATATTGAGTGGAGCAATGAGAACATCTGAGGCACTCCATCTCTTCGGCGAGGTCGCCCCCGCAGGCTGGGCATATGATGAATTGAATCAGATTTGGGTTCATGAGATTGTTCATTATGCGGCCCTTTTTATAATGCGCCCGGGCCCCTCGTGACGGTGTTCACCGAATGGCTCCCGTCCACGAACAAACCAATAAACGACGGATCAGGTTCCTGAGCCCTTGCCGCAATCGCGCGACACAGAACATCGATCGAAAGAAACGTGAACCGCATCACGCCAGCCCCCCTGCGAATTGATTTGTCCCGCCGAGTGATTCATTGATTATAGCACAACTTTCTAAACGCTACCGTGGGCATTTATGCATGAGGACCGCTGAATCCGCGAGTCCCCAGATTTGTCTGTAGAGGCACGAGCTACATTGAAAAAGCGTATCCCGCGCTTGGTTCAACTCACTTCATCGTCCCAAAGGATCGCAAGGTTCTCTTTAGGGGTCAGCTGCGAAAGGATCAAGCATTCGTCAACCTTGACATATCGGCCGCATTTCTGTTATCTTGCCTCGTGCGTTTCCAGCCGGCGGGGTCACTGGTTCAATTCCAGTATCGCCCACCATTATTTTATTATCGAGGATGATTCAACATGGCAGAGCTTATCATGAGGGACGGCTCCCGGCGGAAGATTGCCGGGGGAATCGCGTTCAGTGATCTTCTGAAGGAGTTGCCCGAGGGCGTACGGCGCAATGCGGTCGCATTCAAGGCGGGGAAGCTCCTCCTCGATCTGCGGACAAACGTCCCCGACGACGCCGAAATCAGCGTCGTGACCGTTCAGGATCCCGAGGCGCTCGAGGTGCTGCGGCACAGCGTCTCGCATCTCATGGCGCTCGCCGTGCAGGAGCTTTTTCCGAAAGTCCGGTTCGGCATCGGCCCGTCGATCGATGACGGCTTTTACTATGATTTCCTGATGGACGCCTCTTTGAATCCCGAGGACCTCGAACGCATCGAGGAGAAGATGCGGGAGATACTCAAGGGAAGCGACCTGCCGCTCTCGCGCGAGGAGTTCAAGAGCGCCGATGCGATCGTTCTCTTCGAAGGGCTCGGCCAGCCCTTCAAGGTGGAGCTCATTAGGGACCTCGCTTCCCCGACCGTTTCGATCTACCGCATCGGAGGATTCACCGATCTCTGCGCCGGCCCGCACATTCCCGATATCAAGATGGCCAAGGCGTTCAAGCTCACCTCGATCGCCGGAGCATACTGGCGGGGGAGCGAGCGGAATCCGATGATGCAGCGCATCTACGGAACGGCATTCTTCAAGAAGGAAGACCTCGAGAAGGAACTTGTCCGGCGCGAGGAAGCGAAGCGGCGGGACCATCGCAAGCTCGGACCCCAGCTCGAGCTTTTCGATATCAAGGAGGAGGCGGGAGGGGGGCTCGCGTTCTGGTATCCGAAAGGATACATTCTGCGCGAAACGATCGAGAACTACTGGAAGGATGAGCATCGAAAGAACGGATACCAGCTCATCATGACGCCGCATATCGCCAAGAGCCAGCTCTGGCGCACCTCGGGGCATTACGACTATTACCGGGAGAACATGTTCATCATTCCGACGGAGGATCAGGAGTTCGTTCTCAAGCCGATGAACTGCCCCGGGCACATCCTCGTTTACAAGACCAAGCTGCACAGCTACCGGGATCTCCCGATCCGTTACGCGGAGCTCGGAACCGTTTACCGGAACGAGCGCTCGGGGACGCTTCACGGACTTCTCCGCGTTCGCGGCTTCACCCAGGACGATGCGCATATTTTCTGTACGCCCGATCAGCTCACCGACGAGGTCGACCGATGCTTCGATTTCGCGCACAATCTCCTCGCCGCGTTCGGATTCGAGAACTATCGGGTCGAGCTGAGCATGCACGATCCCTCGAACATGGGGAAATACGCGGGGACCGAGGAGGAATGGGAGCGGGCGGAGGCCTCTCTCCTCGCCGCGATCGAAAAGCGCGGGATTCCCTATCACAAGATGGTCGGGGAAGCCGTTTTCTACGGTCCGAAGATCGATCTCAAGCTCATCGACGCGATCGGCCGCGGCTGGCAGGCGACGACGATCCAGTTCGATTTCAATCTGCCGCGGCGTTTCGACGTGCAATACGTGAACGCCGAAGGGCAGCGCGCGTACGTGTACATGATACACCGGGCGTTGCTGGGCTCTCTCGAGCGGTTCATCGGCACTCTCACCGAGCACTACGCCGGAGAGTTCCCTCTCTGGCTCGCGCCGATTCAGGTGCGCGTGTTTCCGATCGGGCCCGGCCAGCACGAGTTCGTGCGCAGCACGGTCAAAAGACTCGTCGATGCGGGCATACGGGCTGAAGGCGATCTGCGCGAGGAGAAGATCGGCTACCGAATCAGGGAGGCGGAGCTTCTCAAGATTCCCTACATGGCGGTCGCCGGGGATCGGGAGGTCGCCGAGGGGATTCTTGACCTGAGATCCAAGAAAAAGGGGAGAATAGGGGCGAAAAAAATTGATGATTTTATCGCCGAAGTGGTTGACGAGATCAATCGAAAGACGTATCTTTAGGTTCGACAATCGATTTGAAAAGCAGGAGGCGTATGCTCTCCTCACCTTACGGTCTTCAATGTATCGGTAGGGTTTCATCTTGAATCCGGTTCCAACGGGCGGGTGAGACTTTACCTGCCCTTTTCATTTTATTGCCAGGAGGTGGCGATATTAAGGAGAAGGAAAGAGAAAAGCGGGTTCGTGTGAACGAGCAGATCCGGTTGCCCGAGATCCGGGTCATCGACGCCGAAGGCAAACAGCTCGGCATCCTCCAGACCCCGGAGGTGCTCAAGATGGCCCAGGAACAAGGTCTCGATCTCGTTGAGATCTCGCCGACTTCGCGGCCTCCCGTATGCAAGATCATGGACTTCGGGAAGTTCAAGTACGAGCAAAGCAAAAAGGCGCGCGATTCGCGGAAAAAGCAGCATACGACCCACCTGAAAGAGATCAAGATCCGTCCCAAGATCGAGGAGCACGACCTCCAGTTCAAGCTGCGGAACGCGGAAAGATTTCTCGAGGAAAAGGACAAGGTGAAGATCACCGTCATTTTCCGGGGCCGGGAGATGGAGCACATGGACATGGGACGAAGGATTCTCGATCGCATCGTCACGCAGTTCGCCGATATCGCTCTCATCGAGAAGGACGCGGTACAAGTCGGCAAGATGATTTCAATGATCCTGGGGCCTCGATCCGACAGAAAAGGGGGCTAGAGAACAGCCATGCCGAAGCTAAAGACCAATCGAGCCGCGCACAAACGCTTCCGCGTCACGGGAACCGGCAAGATAAAGCGGACGAAGGCGTACGGGAGCCACATTCTGACCAAGAAAACGAGCAAGCGGAAACGCAACCTGCGCAAGGGAGCCCTGGTTGCAGCAAGCGACGCGAGGCGCGTCCGCCGCATGCTGGGCATGTAACGGACGGGCGGATAATTCCATCACGAGCAGGCTTGCACGAGCCGCAGGAGGATTCACAGTATGCCGAGAACCAAACATGGTGTACCCTCGAAGAGCCGCAAGAAGAAGATTCTGAAGCGGGCGAAGGGCTATTTCGGTAGCCGCCATAGGCTCTATCGCACGGCGCGCGAGGCCGTCAACCGGGCCCTCATGTATGCGTACCGGGACCGTCGCGCGCGGAAGCGCGATTTCCGCAAGCTTTGGGTCACGCGAATCAACGCCGCCGCTCGGCTGAACGGCATGAGCTACAGCCGCCTCATCGACGGGTTGAAAAAATCGAATATTGAGATCAATCGCAAGGTTCTCGCCGAGCTCGCCATCAACGACGCGCAGGGCTTCGCGAAGCTTGCGGAGATTGCGAAGGAATCCCTTCAATGAGCGAGCGACCCGATCGCTTCGGGGTGGATGACATCGCAGAGCGGGCCGAAAAAGCCTTCGCAGAGGCCGTCGATCTCGACGCCCTGGAGGAGGCGAGGGTCCGGTTCATCGGACGCAAAGGTGAGATAACGACCCTTCTGCGCTCCATAGGAAGCCTGCCGAACGAGGAGCGTCCCGCGTTCGGAGATCTGGTCAACGATCTCAGGGAACGCATTCTGGGGCTTTACGAACGACGCAAGGGCGCGCTATCCGAAGGCGCGGCTGAAGAGGATTATTTCTCCGGAGATCCGACCCTTCCGGGACGGCGCGTGCTCCTCGGCGGCCGCCATGTGCTCCATCAGGTCCTGAGGGACATCAAGCGCATTTTCTTCGGGATGGGTTACTCCCTCGCCGAAGGCCCGGACGTCGAGCTTGACTACTACAATTTTGAGGCTTTGAATTTTCCGCCCGATCATCCGTCGCGGGATACGCAGGACACCTTTTATATCGACAGGGATATTCTCCTGAGGACGCAGACCTCTCCGGTGCAGGTGCGGTATATGGAAAAGCACAAGCCGCCGCTTCGCATCATTGTGCCCGGCCGCGTGTACCGCAACGAATCGCCCGATCCGTCCCATGCATCCGAATTCCTCCAGATGGAAGGGCTCTATGTCGACCGGAACGTGTCGCTCGCCGATCTTCGAAACGACATGACCTATTTCGTGCGCGCATTCTTCGGATCGGACGCGAAGGTGCGGTTCAGGCCTCATTTCTTTCCGTTCACGGAGCCGAGCGCGGAGGCCGACATGTCCTGCTTCGCATGCCGCGGCTCCGGTTGTTCCATTTGCGGCAGGACAGGATGGATCGAGATCATGGGCGCCGGAATGGTGCATCCGCACGTGTTTCGCAACGCGGGGTACGATCCGGACGCCTACACCGGTTTCGCGTTCGGTCTGGGCCTCGACCGGATCGCGATGCTCAAATACGGCATCGACGACATCCGGCGGCTTCTCGCGAACGACCTGCGGTTCCTGCGGCAGTTCTGGGCCGAGACGGCGGGAGAGGTGTTCGAGTGAAGATCAGCCTCAGCTGGTTGAAGCGATACGTTCCCATCGAAGAGGACGCTGCAACGCTCGCGCGCGACCTGACGATGTTCGGCGTGAATGTGGAGGGGATCGAATCGCTCGCCCCACCGTTCACCGGAGTCGTGCTCGGCAGGGTCCTCGAGGTCAAGAAGCACCCGGGCGCCGATCGACTGAGTCTCTGTACGGTCGATGCGGGCGGCGCGCGTCCGCTCGGCATCGTGTGCGGCGCGCCGAACGTCGCGGCGGGAATGCGCGTGGCGGTGGCGGTCGAGGGAGCCGTGCTCGCCGGGGGGCTCAGAATCAAGAAATCCAAGATTCGGGGGGTCGTCTCCGAGGGGATGATCTGCTCGGAATCGGAGTTGGGCCTGAGCGAGAATCATGGCGGCATCATATCCCTCGATTTCGACGGGAAACCGGGAGCGAGCCTTGAGGGGAAGTTCGGACAATCCGAGCACGTATTCGACCTCGAAGTGACGCCCAACCGCCCGGATCTCCTGTGCCATCTCGGGATCGCGCGCGAGATAGCGGCGCTCTACCGGCGCAAGCTCGTCATTCCCGATCTTTTTGATCTCGGAGCGGGCGGAGATTTCAATCTGAAGATCGAAAGCGGCGCCGATTGCCCGCGCTACACGGCGGCTTTCATCGATGACGTCACCATCGCCCCTTCTCCGGCGTGGATGCAGAACCTCCTCATGTCGGTGGGGCTCGGCGCGATCAACAACATCGTCGATGCGACGAATTTCGTTCTCATGGAGCTCGGACAGCCGCTCCATGCCTTCGATCGGGATACACTCGCCAAGGATTCGATCGTGGTCCGGCGCGCGAAAAAAGGGGAAAAGATCGTCACTCTCGACGGCGTCGAGCGGGAGCTCGATCCCGGGATACTCGTCATCGCCGACGACGCGCGGCCGATTGCGGTCGCGGGAGTCATGGGAGGACGCGATACCGAGGTGAAGGCCGATACAAAACGCCTCGTCATCGAGAGCGCGATGTTCGATCCGCGACTCGTGAGAAACGCGCGGCAGCGCCTCAAGCTCGATACCGAGGCTTCGTACCGTTTCGAACGGGAAGCGGATATCGGAATCATGATGGACGCGGCGGCGCGCGCATGCCGACTCATTCACGAGATGGGAGCGGGGACGCCGTCCGCGGCATGCGCGGAGTTGCTGGATGACTCGAGGAACATCGAGCGACGAACCGTTTCTCTCAGGGTGAGCCAGGCGAATCGCGTCATGGGCACCGAGCTCGCGGGAGACGATATAGCCGCTCTTCTCGATCGGCTCGATCTTTCGTCCCGTTCCTATGGGGATACGGTCCACGTTTCTATTCCTACGTTCCGGCGGGACATCATGGAGGAAATCGATCTCGTGGAGGAGGCGGCGCGGGTCTACGGGTACGAGAACATCGGCCGCGACGAATCGGCGAGGTGCAGCATATTCTCCGAAGTGCCGGCCGAAGATATGAGGAAAGACTCGCTCGTCGGGTTTCTCGTTTCGCGTGGATTCGCCGAAGTGGTCACGAGCTCTTTCATGGACCCAGCCGATACCGGGCGCATGGGATGGGATGGGCGGGACGAACGGGCGGGTCCGCTGCGCGTGACGAATCCTCTCACCGAGGCGCAATCGGCTCTACGCACGAGTCTTCTTCCGGGGCTTCTCGGCGTGGTGAGGCGAAACACTCGCGCCGAGCAGGAGGAGATACGCCTCTTCGAGCTCGGCAAGGTGTTTCTCCCGGGGCCGGAACGGGCGGGGCTCCCGCGCGAGGAGCTGCATCTTGCGGCGCTTTTCGCGCGGCATTCCGTGCCGCTGCAATGGATGGAGCCGCGCCGGCAAAGCGATTTTTTTGATATGAAAGGGGAGCTCGAAGCCCTCCTCGATCGGCTCGGGCTTGCGCAGGAAGCGAAAATGATAAAGCCGCACGACGGAAAAGGGCAGATTTTTCTGTGGCTCCTCGGCGGCGCCGTTCTCGCCGAAGGAGGTCTGATCGCCAAGGGGGTGTCGGAGGAATTCGACGTCGATTCTCCGATTTTCTATTTCGACCTCCGCCTGGACGTATTGCCCCCTGCCGGGGCCGGATGGCCGAGATTCGAAGCGATGAGCCAATACCCTGCGGTGAAACGCGATCTCTGCATCGTCGTTGCGGACAAAGTGCGATATGCGGAGGTTAGAAATATTATTAAGAAACAGGCACAATATCTTGATTCTATTCGAGTTTTCGATTATTATAGGGGGGGTCATCTCGGAGAAGGGAAACGAAGCTATACATTCAGGCTGAGTTTCAGGTCTTCGGAGGGTACCCTCGACAGCATCGCGGTGGACCGGGAAGTTCAGAGAATAATGGGCGCCCTGCAGCGTGAGCTTGGGGCGGCGCTACGGACGGAATAGGGGAGGAACGGCGCATGGCTGGAACCGGGATCATCAACCTCGATATGCTCGGAGAGAAGATAACGAAAGCGGCGGAGCATATCTCCCGGCTGAAAGAGGAAAAATTGAGGCTGGAGGAGACCAATAAAGAGTTGAAAGAAAAAATAGATTTGTTGTATATTCTTAACGGTGATTTAACGAGGGAACTCGAAATCTTGCGGACTGAAAAGAAAAAGACAGGAGATTTCGATCAAACGAGAGAGGAGATAAAAGGAAAGGTAGAGGAGATGCTGGCGAAACTGGATCAGCTTGACGTCTGACCCATTGCCGGTTGAAGAAGGTGGGTACCCGGGAGGAAATAGGCGGATGCGAAAGGTTCTGCGTTGATTTTGAAAGGTAGCCTGATGACCGAAAAGAGCACTGAAAAAGTGGAAATTTTTGGTCAAGAGTATAAAATCAAGGGATTGGGTGACCCTCAGTATATTCATAAGGTAGCCGGGTACGTTGACCGGAAGATGAGGGAAATAGCCCATTCGAGCGGTATCATGTCACAGTCGCGAATCGCCATATTAGCTGCTCTCAATATCACGGACGAGCTCTGGCAGGAGCGCGAGGAGCGCGAGCGGATTGAGGCGGAGTTCGAAGGAAAGGCTGCGCGTTTGGGCGAGCTCCTTGATAGCAAGATCAGCGTTGAACGATAATCCTCCTTGTCCTGGGGTGTTGGCCGGAAATCAGGGGACCGTGAGGATGTGGCCATTGCACGTGAGACGAGAAATTCCCTACCGTGCTCGTGATGGAGAAGTAAATTTTTAGCCAACACCTTTAGCCCGGAAGTCTTATATCTGGCCGCCGATGCCAAGCCCGGCGCGACCGGGATCGCAGAAACGGCCATGCGGATTTCCACCTTGTTAATTTGGCTATAAAGGTGACTTCACCACACGGCACAGCGTGGGGAATTATTATCGCAGCACTCACGCTTCAGCATCTCCCGCCGCAGGAAATTCAATCTCGCATATCTCAAAGCGGTTGCAGCCACGCAGGAGCGTTGACTCGAGTCGGGCGGAGGTGAGCATCCCCGATCGTACATCGGGTGATTAACTATGCAAGGTGTATTCTTTTTTACGTCGGCCGGGATACTGGTTCTCTTCATCGGCCTCGTAGCGGGTTGGTTCGCAAACAAGAAGGTCTCGGAGAGCCATCTCAAGCATACGAGGAAGCTCGCGGAGAACATCATCGCCGAGGCCCAGCGGGAAGCCGAAACGCAAAAGAAGGCGGCGATTCTCGAAGCGAAGGACGAGTGGTACCAGGCGAAGCTCAGGTTCGAAAAGGAGACGCAGGAAGGTCGGCAGGAGCTCAAGAAACAGGAGCGGCGGTTCGAGGAAAAGGAGCAGAACATAAACCGGAAGGTCGATTACCTCGAGAACCGCGAGCAGGAGATCGGCGAGCGGCAGAAGCTCCTCGATGGCAAGCTTCAGGCGGTCGCCGAGAAACACGAGGATCTGAACCGCGTTCTTCAGATGCAGAACGACAAGCTCGAGAGACTCGCCGGCTTGAGCAAGGACGAGGCGAAGAAGCTCCTCATCGCGAACCTCGAGAGCGAGGCGAGGCACGAGGCGGCTAAGAAGATACGGGATATTCGCGAAGAGGCGGAGCGTAATGCCGTGAAGGAAAGTCGCGAGATACTGACGCTCGCGATCGAACGGTGCGCGGCCGATCACGTCGTCGAATCGACCGTTTCGGTCGTGGATCTTCCGAGCGATGAGATGAAAGGGCGCATTATCGGCCGCGAGGGGCGCAACATCAGGGCGTTCGAGAGCGCGACGGGCATCGACGTGATTATCGACGACACGCCCGAGGCGGTCATTCTCTCGGGATTCGATCCGATCAGGCGCGAGGTCGCCCGGCTCTCTCTCGAGAAGCTCGTCAAGGACGGCCGCATTCATCCCGGTCGCATCGAGGAGGTCGTCGAGAAGACGCGGAAAGAGCTCCTCGAGGAGATCCGCGAGATCGGCGAGCAAACGTGCCTCGAGCTGAACATTCACGGGCTGCATCCGGAGCTCGTGAAGCTTCTCGGGCGTCTCAAGTACCGCACATCGTACGGGCAGAACGTGCTTCAGCATTCGAAGGAGGTTGCGTTCCTGTCGAGCCTGCTCGCGGGCGAGTTGGGCGCCGACGGCGCAATCGCGAAGCGGGCCGGACTTCTTCACGATATCGGCAAGGCCGCGGATCACGAGATGGAGGGGGGCCACGCCACGATCGGCGGCGAGCTCGTGAAGCGCTACGGGGAAAACGAGAAAATCATAAACGCCGTCGCGGCGCACCACGAGGACGTGGAGGCGACGTCGATGATCACGCATCTCGTCTCGGCCGCGGACGCCATCTCCGGGGCGCGCCCGGGCGCGCGCCGTGAAACGCTCGAGAATTATATCCGGAGACTCGAGAAGCTCGAAAAGATTGCCGATGCCTTCGAAGGCGTCGAAAAATCGTATGCGATCCAGGCGGGGCGGGAGATCCGGATTCTCGTGAACTTCAAGAAGGTCGACGATGCGCAGGCCGCGGATCTGTGCTCCGAGATCGCGCGAAAGATCGAGGGAGATATGGAATACCCCGGCCAGATCAAGGTGGTCGTCGTCCGGGAGACAAGGGCGGTCGATTACGCGCGATGAGCGCAGCGTATGCGTATCCTATTTCTCGGCGATATCATATCAAAGTCGGGCAGGAAGGCGCTCGCAGGAGGGCTCGGCGCTCTCAAGGCGCGCCTTGCGGTCGATCTCTGTATCGGCAACGTGGAGAACGCCGCGGGTATTTTCGGGATTACCCAGAAGGTTATCGACGAGATCGTCGCCTGCGGCGTGGACTTCATGACGAGCGGCAACCACGTTTGGGACAAGCGCGAGGGGCTCCCGCTTCTCGATTCGCGGGAGGATCTGCTGCGCCCGGCGAACTATCCTCCGGGAGTGCCCGGCAGGGGATTCGCCGTGCGGGAGCTGCGGGGCACGCCGTTCGCCGTCATCAATCTCCAGGGGCGAACCTTTATGACCCCGATCGATTGCCCCTTCCGCTGCGCGGATGCGATTCTCAGCGATATCCCGCCGGGCGTTAAGATCATTCTCGTCGATTTTCACGCGGAGGCGACGAGCGAGAAGCAGGCGCTCGCGACCTACCTCGACGGGCGCGTCAGCGCCTTCGTGGGAACGCATACGCACGTGCAGACCGCCGACGAACGAGTGCTTCCGGGCGGGACCGGTTTCATAACGGACGTCGGAATGGTCGGACCGATCGATTCGGTTATCGGAGTCCGCAAGGAGCAGGTGATCGAGCGGTTCATGCGCGCGCTTCCCGTGCGATTCGAAGTGGGGGAGGGCGCCGCGTGCATCGGGGGGCTCCTCGTCGACGTGGACGACGCAACGGGGCGCGCGCGGGAAGTCGTGCGGGTTCGAGAGGAGATCGAAATCGACGAGGAGCAGTCATGAGCTCTGATCCGGAAAAGCTGATCGACGGGAAGGCGGTCGCGGAGACGATCTTCTCGGAAGTCGCGGCGGAAACCTCCGATTTCTCGAAGCGCCGCCGGCCGCCGTTTCTCGCGGTCGTTATCGCCGGGGAAGATCCCGCCTCGCAGGCGTACGTCAAGAGCAAGGTAACCGCCGCGGCCCGCTGCGGGATCGGATCGACGCTCATCGAACTGGCGGCGACGGTGGAGGCCGCATATCTCCTCGACCGGCTCGATCGCCTCAACGCCGACCCGGGAGTCGACGGCATTCTCGTGCAGATGCCGCTTCCCCGAGAGCATCTCGCCGGCCAAGGACGTCGACGGATTGCATCCCTACAATATCGGGCGTCTCGCGTCGGACAAGCCCCGTTTTATCCCCTGCACGCCGCTCGGCATCCTGGAGCTGCTTGCGCGCTACGGCGCCCGGACGGAAGGGAGACGCGTCGTTGTCGTCGGGAGAAGCCTTCTCGTCGGAAAACCCGTCGCGCTGCTTCTTTCGCGAAAGCACGCGAGCGGCAACGCGACCGTCACCATCTGCCATTCCCTGACGCGCGATCTCGGATCGGTGACGCGGGAAGCGGATATCCTCATCGCTGCTATCGGCAGGGCGCATGCGATCAGAGGAGACATGATCAGGGAAGGAGCGGTGGTCATTGACGTCGGGATGAATCGAGTTGCCGACGCCGCCGCTAAAAAGGGGTATCGCCTCACCGGGGACGTCGATTTCGAATCGGCTTACCCGAGGGTTTCGCTCATTACGCCCGTTCCGGGCGGTGTGGGGCCCATGACCGTCGCGATGCTCATGCGAAATACGCTCCAGGCAGCACAATGGACGCACGGAGTGCGGGATGATGGATAGCTCCGGGAACGACCAGCTCGGCGGCGCCCGGCGGGATCTCTACACGGTGACGGAGATCAGCGCGGCCGTCAGACAGCATCTCGAGTCCGAATTTCCACGCGTGAACGTCATCGGGGAAATCGCGAATTTCAAGCTTCATACGTCCGGACACGCCTATTTTACCCTTCGCGACAGCGCCACCATGATCCACGCCGTATTGTTCCGCCGGTACGCGGAACGCATCGCGTGCGCTCCCGGGAATGGAATGCTCGTCATCGCGCCGGGACGCATTTCTCATTTCGGCGGCTCGGGTCAGACGCAGCTCATCGCGACCGATCTTATTCCCGCCGGGCACGGGAACATGGAGCTCGAATTCAGGCGTCTGCTCAAACGGCTCATGGACGAAGGGCTCACCGCCGTCGATCGCAAGCGGGCGATCCCGCGCTATCCCGCGAGGATCGCGGTCATCACGTCGCCGACCGGGGCCGTGATCCGGGATGTCGTCGATACGCTCCACAGGAGGTGGCCCGTCGCCGAGATCGTCCACGTCCGGGCGGAGGTGCAGGGTCCCGGAGCCGCGCAGTCCATCGTAAACGCATTCGAACTCACAAACGGCATGAACGACATCGATACCGTCATTATCGCGCGCGGGGGAGGGAGCATCGAGGATCTCTGGAGCTTCAACAGCGAGGAGGTCGCGCGCGCCGTGGCCGGCTCTGCTCATCCGGTCATCACGGGAATAGGGCATGAAATCGACACGACGGTGGCCGATCACGTCGCGGACGTTCGCGCGGCGACTCCGACTGCGGCCGCCGAGCTCGCAACACCCCTCATCGACGAGGTGCGGCGCGGGCTCGGCGACTCGCTCCGGCGGATTTCGATCATCGAAACGGCGTTGCTCGAGAGCAGGCGGCATCTCGTCGAGTACCTCGTGAGAAGCTCCGCGTTCCCGGCGATCGAGCACCGGATGGAGCGCGCCGAGCTCGAGATCGACGGTTTCCTCGAGGGGATTTCGGACTCGTGGCGATCGAAGAGCCTCGCGTTCGAACGGTCACTCGGGGAATCCGCTGCGGATATAATGGGGGGCGGCGGCGCATGCATCGGACGATCGCGAACGTCGCTCGATTCAATGCTCGACAGGCTCGCGCACATGAACCCGTCCGGAAGGATGCGTTTCGCGGCCGGATCGATCGATCATGGTCTGCGCGTGATGAAGGTGCGGTTGAGCGGAGATCTATCGCTCAGAAAGAAAGAGATCGCCGGAAGGTTCGACGCCCTTGCGGATCTCGATCCGCGGGGCGTGCTCAAACGCGGCTACTCGTACTGCACGGAGGCACGTGGAGTCCGGGTGATTCCGCGCGCGGAGGAAATCTCCCGCGGGGATGAGATAACGGTTCACTTCTACGACGGCGGGGCTCTGTGCTCGGTGCGGGAGAAACAGAAAGGAAGGCCATGGCGAAAAAAATGAGCTTCGAGGATGCGCTGGGCCGGCTCAACGAGATCGTGAAACGGCTCGAAGACGGGGACGTTCCCCTCGAGGAGAGCATGAAGCTGTATGAGGAAGGGATGAGGCTCGGAACGCTCTGCAAGGGCATCGTGCACGAGGCGGAACAGCGGATGAAACGCCTCACCGCGGAAATTGCCGGCCAGGAGGGGGAAGGGGAAGAGTAGCATGAGGGAAGCCGGTTTCGGAGCGCGAATCGCGGATGATCGCCGCGCGGTGAACGACAGGCTCGCGATGCTCCTTCCGCGCGCGGACGAAGAGCCCGCATCGCTTCACGGCGCGATGCGGTACGCGACGGTCGACGGGGGAAAGCGCCTCCGCGCGATCCTCTGCCTCGCCGGCCATCGCCTCTGCGGCGATCCTCGTCGCGAGGCGGCCCTGGAAGCGGGATGCGCGATTGAATGCCTGCACGCGTATACGCTCATACATGACGATCTCCCGGCTCTTGATAACGACGATATTCGCAGGGGGAAACCTTCCTGTCACAAGGCGTACGGCGAAGCGGTCGCGATTCTCGCCGGAGACGCGCTCCTCGCGCTCGCATTCGAGATGCTCGCGCGCTGCGATGCCCCCGCCGAACAAGTCCTGGAATCGGTGCGTATTCTCTCTCGCGCGGCAGGGTCCCGGTACCTTGTCGGGGGACAAGTCGCCGACCTGGAAGGGGAAGGATCGGAACCGACGGAGGAGCGCGTGCGATTCATCCATTCCCGCAAAACGGCCGAGCTCATCGGAGCTTCCCTCTCGATCGGAGCGGCGCTCGCGGGCGCCGAACGAAAAAAGACCATGGAGATGCACGAGATAGGCCGCTCAGCCGGATTCGCGTTTCAGATAATCGACGATATCCTCGATGTCGAGGGCAGCGCGGAGAAGGCAGGAAAAGCCTTGCGCAAGGACGAGAAAAGGAAGAAAATCACCCATCCGGCGCACTTCGGCATAGGAGTATCCCGCGAGACTGCAGGCCGGTTGATCGCCGACGGCGTGCGCGCGATGGAAGTTCTCGGCGACGACGGCTACGTGAGACATATTTTTTCACTGATCGTCGAGCGCTCATCCTGAAATGTTCAAAGAAGTGCTATACAGAGAGATCTTCCTCGTCCCCGTGATATGCGGGCTGCTGATTCAAGGTATCAAGTTGATTCTGCAGTGTGTCGCGGAAAGAAAATTCAAGCTCGATGTCGTGACGCAAGCGGATGGGATGCCGAACCTGCATTCGGCCGTCTTCAGCTCCCTTTCGATGAGTATCGGGATGAAGTACGGTTTTTCGTCGATTCTCTTTTCCGTCGTCGCCGCATACAGCGCCATCATCATACACGACACGATGCGGCTCAAGGGGGAAAAGGTCAAGCAAACGAACGTTCTCAACAGGATCATCTCGAGCAACGAGAGCTATCAGGACATTACGGAAGACGGGGAATTGCGGACGCTTCGTTTCAAGCCTCTCGACGTTCTATCGGGAACAGTGCTCGGGATCATCGGCGCCTATTGTTTTCTCTAGGATCAAATTATGTCTATGGCTCTTCTCGATCGGATACGGACTCCCGAAGATCTCAAGGGGCTTTCGCTCGACGAGCTCGCTGTACTGAGCGACGAGATCCGTCAATACATCATCGAAGTCGTGTCCGTGCGGGGCGGACACCTCGCGTCGAGCCTCGGGGCAGTCGAGATCGCGCTCGCGCTCCACTATGTTTTCGATTCGCCTCGGGACAAAATTCTATGGGATGTGGGACATCAGAGCTACGCCCACAAAATTCTAACCGGACGAAAAGAGGCCTTCAGGAGCCTGCGGACGCGCGAGGGGCTCAGCGGATTTCCGAATAGCGCCGAGAGCGAGCACGACGCGTTCGGCGTCGGACACGCGAGTACGTCGATATCCGCGGCGCTCGGCATCGCGGTCTCGCGCGATCTCCTCGGCGGGGATCATTATGTTATTTCGGTTGTCGGCGACGGAGCGATCTCGGGAGGGCTCTCTTTTGAAGGGATCAACCAGGCGGGACACCTCAAGAAGAATCGATTCATCATCGTCCTCAACGACAACGAGATGTCGATCTCGAAAAACGTCGGCGCGCTCGCCCGGTATCTGACGAGGATCACGACAAAAAAGGTCTATCTCCAGTTCGAGGCGGACGTGTGGGAGCTTCTCGGGAAAGTGCCGCGTTACGGGCTCGGGGCGCGCAAGGTCGCCCGCCGCATGAAGGAAAGCATCAAGAACCTGATCGTTCCCACCATTCTTTTCGAGGAGCTCGGGTTTCGCTATTTCGGCCCTCTCGATGGCCACGATCTGGCTCAGCTCGTTTCGGCGTTCTCGCAGATCCGCGACGTCCCGGGCCCCGTTCTCGTTCACGTCATGACGAAGAAGGGAAAGGGGTATTCGTTCGCCGAGGAGAACGCGGAAAAGTTTCACGGAATCGGAAGCTTCTACAAAGCGACGGGCAGCTCGAAGCTCAACGGGACCCGTCCGACCTACAGCGAGGTATTCGGCGAGTCGCTCGTCGAGCTCGCCGGGAAGGACAGAAGCGTTGTCGCGGTGACCGCGGCGATGAAAGAAGGGACGGGGCTCGCTCCGTTCGCGTGCGCGTTTCCCGAACGGTTCTTTGACGTCGGAATCGCGGAGCAGCACGCCGTCACCTTTGCGGCAGGGCTCGCGCGGTCGGGTCTCAAGCCCTTTGTGGCCATCTATTCGACGTTTTTGCAGCGCGGTTTCGATCAGATCATCCACGACGTGGCGTTGCAGCACCTCGGCGTGCGGTTCGTTCTCGATCGGGCGGGGCTCGTCGGAGAGGACGGGCCGACGCACCACGGCGCCTTCGACCTGAGTTACCTGCGCCTCGTTCCGGGAATGGTGGTGATGGCGCCGCGGGACGATGAGGAGCTTCGGCGCATGATGCTCACGGCGCACGAGTACGGAGCGGGTCCGATCGCGATCCGCTTTCCTCGCGGAACGGCGGTCGCAGGCTCGTCTTGCCCGCAGCGGAACGCAGTACCGATCGGAAAGGGAGAGGTGCTCCGTCGCGGCGCCGACGCGGCGATCGTCGCCGTGGGATCGATGGTGACGACGGCGCTGGCCGCCTCGGAGATTCTCTCGCATTCGGGGATCTCGGTGTCGGTGATCGACGCGAAATTCGTCAAGCCGCTCGATGCCGATCTTCTGATGTCCCTTGCGGCGGAAGGTTCGACGATCGTCTTTGCGCTCGAGGAGAACGCGCGTTCCGGCGGCTTCGGCGAAGCGATCCTCGAGTTTTTCTCGGATCGAGCGCCGGGAACGCGGGTCGTGACGATCGGGCTACCGGATCGTTTTGTGCCGCACGGGACGCGGGAGGAACTGCTCGAAGAGATCGGCATGTCCGCGGAAGCGGTGGCGGCGGAGATCGCTCGAGTCGCCGGTTCGCGCGTGAAAACGGGTCACGGAGGAAGTCGATGAAGATTGCGAGACTGGGACTTGTCGCGAACGCGAGAAAAAAAGAGATCCGGGATGTCGTAAAGGACGTGCTCGAACTCGTCCCGAGGAACGTCGCCGTATGCGGACTCGAGGAAACGGCGAATCTGGCGCCGGCGGACGCCGTGCAACGCGTCGAAACGCTGACCGGATGCGACGCGGTGCTCGCGCTCGGCGGCGACGGCACTCTTCTCATGGCGGCCCGCATGGTGGCCGAGGAGGAGATACCGCTCCTCGGCATCAAGATTCGAAGCCTGGGATTTCTCGCGGAGGACGACCCGCGGCGCGCGATCGGAGATCTGTTCGCGGGACGCTTCTCGATACAGGATCGGCTGCGGCTCTCGATCGTCTGCGAAGGAGGCGAAGGCACGCCGCGTGGATATTCGGCGCTCAACGACGCGGTCGTGCACGGCGTCGGCGTGTCACGCGTTCTCCATCTCGAGACGACGATCAACGGAACCGTGCTCGGCGAATACCTGGCCGACGGCGTGATCGTTTCGACGCCGACCGGTTCGACCGCCTACTCGCTCGCGGCGGGTGGGCCCATCGTGAATCCAACGAGCGTCGAGGCGTTCGTCATCACGCCGCTCTGTCCGCACTCCCTTTCCGTGCGGCCGATCGTCGTGAGCGCCGGGGAGACGGTTTCCGTCGCGATCGTCGAGGATGCGCAGGAAACCCTTCTCACGATCGACGGTCAGCAATCATGCGTCGTCGGGAAGGGGGACAAACTCGTGTTCAGGAGGAGCTCCACGGCGACGAAGCTCATCGTCACCGACGGGTACAGCTTCTACGATATCGTGCGTCGCAAACTCAAGTGGGGCGGGATGCTTCGTCAGGATCATTGACCGGGGAGGTTGGGGATGCTCAGGGAGATCCGAATTCGTAATCTGGCGATCGTCGAGGACGCGGCGATACATTTCACCGAAGGGCTCAACGTCATGACGGGATCGACGGGAGCGGGGAAATCGATCATCCTCGCTGCGGTCGATCTCCTTTCCGGCGCGCGCGCGAAAAAATCGCTCATCAGGAAAGGCGCGTTGAGTCTGGCGGTCGAAGGGATCTTTTCCGTCGACGATAGCTGGCCGCTGCGCGAGCGACTCGGTTTGTCAAAAGGGGAAACGGAGCTTTCCCTGCGGCGGGAGCTCGCGGCTGACGGCCGGAACCGGATATGGATCAACGGCATGCTCTCCACCGTGGCGTCGTCGCAGGAAACGGCGCGTGCTCTTATCGAGCTCCATGGCCGGCACCGACAGCAGGAATTCCTCGATCCGGCGAGCCATATTCTGTACCTCGACGCTTGGGGGGATTATCGCGAGCTGCTCGATCGTTCGATAGCGGCGATCGCGGATTTCATGAAGATATCGGAACGTCTCGCGCGCCTCGTCGCGGAAGAGGAGGAGCACCGCCGTCGCGAAGACTATCTCCGGTTCCAGTTCACGGAGCTCGAGGAGCTCAAGCTCGAGCACGACCTCGATCGTCGGCTCGAATCGAAGATCAGGCAGATCGAGAACAAGCAGAAATATATCTCCGCTCTCGAGGAGGCTCTGCGCTCTCTCGATGGGGATGAGGGCTCGGCCGCCGACAGGCTCAACAGAGCCGCGCGGTCGCTTGAATCGATAGCCGGCATAAGCGCGTCATGGGGGAGCGGCGCCGAGACGCTCAAGGCCGCGCGAATATCGGTTCAGGATGTCGTGCGCACGATCGGTCGTTCGCTCACGGAGGCGGAGGATGCATCCGAGGATCTCGAGAGTCTCCAACAGCGCCTTGCCGGGATTCAGCGCGCGTGCAGGAAATACGCGCTCGATTGCGCCGCGCTCGTCTCGAAACGAAACGAGATCAGGGGCATTCTCGAATCGCTCAATGACGGCTCGACGGCGATTGCGGATGCGAAGCGGGAGCGCGAGGGCGCCAAGCGGACCCTCATTCCGATTCTCCAGGATTTGAGCCGCAGGCGCGGAAAAAGCGCGGAGCGACTCGACAGGCAGATGACCGGAGAGCTTCAGAAGCTCGGGATGAAGGGCGCGCTCTTCACGACGAAAGTAGAACGTCTCGAAAATAAGGCTTTCCAAGACGATGATCTTGAAATACATTTAGCGCCGAGGGGTTGGGATCGCGTCGAGTTTATGATCCGGACGAACGTCGGCGAGGAGATTCATCCGCTGGCGGAAATCGCCTCGGGAGGGGAGCTCTCGAGAATCACGCTCGTTCTGAAGAAGCTCGAGGTCGAGGAGAAAAGAATCCCGACTCTCATATTCGACGAAATCGATACGGGGCTCGGGGCCGATCTCGGCAGTGTCGTCGCCGAACGGCTCGCGGAGCTCTCGCGAAGATACCAGATTATATGCATTACCCACCTGCCGCAGGTGGCCGCTCGGGCCGTTCACCACATCCGGGTCGAGAAGCAGGTGAAGGGCGAGCGGACGATGGCCTCCGCGCGGATCATCGAGGGGCGCGAACGCGTCGCCGAAATCGCGCGGATGCTCGGCGGGAAGGGAAGGCTCCGCGAGGAACTGGCGGAGGAGCTTCTCGATAATGGTCAGGAGCGCCCGTAGCTCAGCTGGATAGAGCACCAGCCTCCGGAGCTGGGTGTCGGAGGTTCGAATCCTCTCGGGCGCGCCATCTTTTTGCACCGAACGCTCCGCGGGAAGGGCTCTCGTGAACGCACTCGGGTTCTTGTTGCTCGTCTCCGCGCTCGCGATCGATGCGATATCCGGTGCGGGCAGCCGGGCTCCGATGCTTGCGCGGGAGGCTCCGGCGGCCCCGCGCGAGGAATCATGGGCCGCCGCTCCGGCGGCCGTGGAGCGCGATTCGCTCGAGTCGATGGTCCGGTTCCTTTCGATCGACCTCGCGACAGGCGAACCGCGGACTCGATTCGCGTTGAGGGAGGCGCCGCTCCGCGTCGTAGCCGATTCGCTTGAGGCGCGCCTGGCGCGTTATACGGGCGTCGCCGTCGAGAGATTCTCATTCTCCATCGACTCGACCTCCTGCAAAACGCTTCGGAACTTCGGGCCGATCGACAGCTCGTACACGGCCGAGAATCTGGTCGCGCACGTCGCGGGAAACGGAGCCGTATCGGGAGTTTTTCTCGTGACGGCGCACTACGACGCGATCGCGTTCCGTACGTCCGGCTGGCAAGCGAATTGGCGGACGTGGCCCGCGCCGGGCGCCGACGACAACGCGACGGGGGTCGCGGCTCTCATGGAGGCCGCGCGAGTCCTGCCGGGGCATGATCTCCCGTTCGACGTCATGTTCGTGCTTTTCTCCGGCGAGGAGCTGGGCCTCCTCGGAAGCAGAGCCTTTGTCGACACCTTGTCCGCTATCGGCGCCGGCAGAATCATCGGAGTGCTCAACTGCGACATGATGGGTTATCCTCTCGCCGGCCGTCCGGCGGGAACCGTCATTTCGAATACTCCTTCAGACTGGCTTTCCGACATGATCGCGCAGGCGGCGGGGGATAGCGATCCGTCTTTCCCTCTTGCCGTCGTGAGCCCCGGTTCTTCGGACTGGGACCACGCCCCCTTCTGGGGGGCGTCGATCCCCGCCGTGACCTTCACCGAACCTCTCAAGGAGAACATGCTCATCGGTTCCCCCTACTATCACACCATCGCTGATACGATGGGAACTCTCGATTTCGAGCAGGTCGAGCGCATAGCGAGTATTGTGGTGGATTTTATCGATACGATTGCCGGGGCAGGCGCCGAGGTGGCTCTATTCCCCTCCGACATCGTGCTGCTCAAAGGCGGCTATCCCAATACGAAGCGCATTTATTCGGTCGGCGATACGATGACCGTGCGTGCGATCGCGAGAAACAGGGGAAGCGCGGAAGCGCCCGCGGGAAGCAGCATGCGGTTCACGATCTCCATCGAGAATGGATCGTTCGTGCGCACCCTGTATTCCGAAGTTCTTCCGATCCCGTCCGCCCTCGACGCCGATATCGTCGAGACGGAAGTAGTGGTTCTCGACAGGGACTTCCTCGGCGCCGATAAGATCGGCGTATCCATTTCCGTGCGCGGAATGAGAGATGATCCCGATAACAATGCCGTCGAGGTTTGGATGGCGGTGAAGGGGGAAGAAGAGGTCGTTCTCATGCACTCGGTCCAGCCGAATCCGGTAGCGGCAGGGCTTCGATCGGCGTCCTTCTGCATGAATCTCGTCCGCGGCGTCGATATCGGGCTCTCCCTGTACAATCTCGAAGGTGAGCTTATCGGAACGGCGTACGCGGGCTCCTGGTGGGGGCAGCCGCTCGGCGCCGGAATGAATTGCCTCGGAATGAACGCTCTCTTTCCGCGAATCGATCGCCTCGCCTCGGGCGTGTACTTGTACCGTCTCGTGGTGTACGATGGGGGCGTCGCGCGCACAAGCTATCCGGGCCGTTTTGCGGTGCAGGAGTGAGGTGCATATCCATGCCGTTCGATTTCAGAAGACCGGCGGGCCGCAGAAGATTCCGTTCGTCGGAGGGGGAAAGGCTCTTGCGATCGAGGGAGTATTATTACTCGTTATTCACCACCCTTGCGGTGAAAATCGTGCTATTCATCTTTCTTTGGGTACTCTTCGGCTCCGCCGTGCGGGTCATGCGGAAGAGCTTCAAGAATGTATCGGATATCTGGCGAATGGCTCTGCCGGGAGCCGTCGCAGTCATCACCATAGTGATAGGATATCATATCTATAAAAATATCAAGGAGATACTTCGGTGCAACAGGGAGTTCGACGAGGCGAGGAAGAAGAGCCGCGGCGCGTGAGAGCCGGGATCCCCGTATTGCCGCCTTTCATTTGAGTGTATCTCATTTAGTGGCATGTGTTTTGCGTATCCCGCACTCGTCCTGAACGAAACCGGAAAACAATGGTTCGAACCTGCGACGAAAAAGACATCCTCTTCAAGACCTTCGCCGAGATCACAAGCCTCATGAGCTCCGGCAAGGACAATCGTATCATTCTGCAGAAAATCATAGAAAACGCACTGAGCATTCTCCCGTCGAGGAAGGTCTATCTCATCTTTCTCGACAACAACCTGATCGTCAAGTACACCGGCACGATCAGGGACAAGAGCAAACGAATCGCCGTCGAGGATATGCCCGCCTCGGCAGGTATCGTGAACTGGCTGCAGCGCGAGTACGAATCGGCGAAAAGCTCCGAGGGGGTTCTGTCGCTCGATCTCTCGATGCTCGCCTCCGAATTCCTCCATGAAGAAGATTCCTCGAGCACCGTCGTTTCGGCGCCACTCATCGCGAAGAATTCGCTCTTCGGGGTCATCATCGCCATCAACGACCCGGAGCGTCGCCGATTCACCGAGGACGACATTCACCTTCTCACGGTCATGGCGAACCAGGCCGCGATCGCCTTCGAGAATTACATTCTCTACAAGAAGCTGGAGATCGAATCGATCACGGACGGGCTCACGGGAATATACAACTACCGGTTTCTCATCCGGTCGCTCAAGTTAGAAATGAAACGGGCGATCAGGTTCGGATATCCCTGCGCGTTCCTCATGATCGACGTCGACAATCTCAAGGCATACAACGATCGCAACGGCCATCTTTCCGGATCAAGGGCGCTCCGGGACATCGCCCAGGTAATCACCCGGAACTGCCGCGAGATCGATCTCGTCGCGAAGTACGGTGGGGATGAATTCGCGCTTCTGTTGCCGCATACGGGGCTCGACGGGGCGCTGCGGCTCGGCGAACGCGTACTGAAGGCGATACGGTGTTTCAAATTCGACGGGGTGACGCCGGAGCTTCTCACGTGCAGCATGGGAGTCGCCGTGTTTCCAGACGACGCCGGCACCGTCGAAGCGCTCATCGAGCGGGCGGACGCGGCGATGTACCTCGCGAAATCGCGCGGGAAGAACAGCATCCTGAGCTACGGGGAGCTCGATCTCGCGAATCCGTCATGACGCGTTGAGTAGTGATCGCACGAACCGCGGAGGATCTATGGCACGCTATCTCGTAACGGGTGGAGCGGGATTTATCGGATCGAACATCGCCGAGGCGCTCGTCAAAGGAGGCGAGCAGGTCGTGGTGCTCGACAACCTCACGACCGGATATGAAAAAAACATCGCGCATCTGCGGAACGATCTCACCTTCATCAAAGGGGATGTGCGGGACGTGGGGACGGTCCGGGAGGCGCTTGACGGCGTCGACTACGTTCTCCACGAGGCGGCCCTCGCGTCGGTTCCCCGCAGCATCGAGGATCCGGTGCTTGTGACCGACGTGAACGTCCGCGGAACGCTCGTGATGCTCGATGAGGCACGGCGCGCAGGCGTGAAACGCTTTGTGTACGCCGCTTCCTCTTCCGCATACGGCGATACGGAAACGCTTCCGAAGGTGGAGAGCATGATCCCGAAGCCGCTGTCTCCCTACGCGGCAAGCAAGCTTATGGGGGAGTATTACTGCGCGGTCTACGCGCATGTCTACGGGATGTCGACCGTGTCGCTGCGCTATTTCAATATCTTCGGGCCGCGGCAGGATCCCAAGAGCCAGTACGCGGCCGTCATCCCGATATTCATCTCGCATCTGATGGCGGGAACGCCGCCGAGCATCTTCGGCGACGGCGAGCAGAGCAGGGACTTCACGTACATCGAAAACGTCGTTGAAGCCAATATCCTGGCGTCGCGATGCGAGGGGGCTCGCGGGCAAGCGGTGAACATCGCATGCGGCGAGCGTTACACCCTGAACGATCTGTTCAATCGGATGCAACGCATCATCGGCTCTTCGATTGCGCCGCGATACGCCGAGCCGCGGGCGGGGGACGTCAAACACTCGCAGGCCGATATTTCGGAGGCCGAGAAGCTTATCGGTTACAAGATCGCGGTTCCCTTCGCAGAAGGGCTTCGGCGGACGATTGCGTGGTATCGCGAGGCACGCGCGTAGATTCCAGGCAGCGTTTCTTCTTTACAGGCGGCTTCGGGAGAAGATAGGATACTGCGGGAACGCACGAAAGGCGGCACCCGAATTGAAGAGAAACAGAACGCTTGCGATCGCGGCGCTATTGCTCGCCGCGGCCCTCGTGGCGGCGGCACTACCGGCCCAGGAGGTTCGCCTGCGGAGAGGCGATTCAATCAGGCTCGAGGTTCCGCAGCGGGAGGATCTGGGGCGGCTCCTCACCGTCGATGCGAAGGGAGACGTGAGTCTCCCCATCGTCGGAATGATTCGTGTCGAGGGGCTCACCCTCGAGGAGGCGAGAGGGGCGCTGCTCCGTGCCCTCCAGGATGTCTATCCGAGCATCCAGAGCATAACGATCGGTCTCCAGGGGGAAGACGCGCGGAGGGTCATCTACGTTCAGGGGCAGG
>JBAZPL010000002.1:0-36636 GCA_041648155.1 Candidatus Krumholzibacteriia bacterium | reverse complement strand
GGCTTCTCGTTCGACTACGGCTACTTCAGCCGCGGCGACGCAGGGAGCTCGCATCCTCTGACGCTATCGTACCGCATCGGCGCTTCGATCGAGGAGAAGATCGCTACCCGCGAGCAGCGCCTCCTCGCCGAAGAGGAGAGACGCATCCAGCAGATCCTTGCGAAGCGGATTTCCGGCCACGTGGGCGAGGCGGAGCGCTACCGGAAGGAAGGCGCGCTCGGCAAAGCGCTCGACGAGCTCAAGATCGCCCTCGAGTACGATCCCACGGACGTCGCCGTCTCCGAAACGCTCGCCGTCGTGGAGCGCACCATTCTTGCGAAGGAGGAGGCGCGCACGCAGGATGCCGAAAAGGCCGCCCTCATCAGCCGGCATTTCAGGCTCGGCCTCGATTATTACAGCAAGGACGATTACGTTTTGTCCCGTGCGGAGTGGCGCAACGTCCTCGAGCTCGATTCGTCGAACGTAAATGCGCGCGAGTATCTCGGGAAAACGGAGGAGAAGCTCGGAAGCCTCGCCGAGCAGCACCGGGTCCAGGCGATCGATCTTGAGCGGCGAGGGCAGCTCGCGGCCGCCCTCGGCGAATGGAACGTCGTGCGGACGCTCGATCCCGAATCGGCCGAGGCGAAGCAAGCCGCGGACCGGATCAACCGGCGTCTCGACGAGATGAGCAGGGATTATACGCAAACGAGCAAGAGGCTGAGGGTCATGGAGCTCTTCGACGGAGCCGTGAAGGCGTTCGGGGACGGAAGATATGCCGACGCGTCCGCCGAGCTCGGCGAGCTCCTCAGACTGGAGCCGACCCACGAGGAGGGGCGGAAGCTCCTGCTCCGCGCCCAGCGCCGCATGACGCCGCTCACCGACAAGGAGAAAGCGCAGGTTCGCGCGCTCTACATCGAAGGGCTGAAGTTCTTTACCCAGAGCAAGTATACGAGCGCCATCGAGCAGTGGAAGAAGATTCTCGACATCGATCCCGATAACGAAAGCGTCTCGAAAAATATCGAGGAAGCCCGGAAGCGGCTTGAGAATACAGGCGTCCCGGAGGGAAAACGGTGAAGAAGAAGGATTTCCTCACCGATCGTGAAACGTTTCATCTCGAGGTACCCGCCGACGAGAACAACCTGAGCGAGGTCAGGGACTTCATCGCCGCTATCTGCGATCGCGCGGGTTTCTCGAAGAGCGAGACGGCCAATACGAAGCTCGCCGTGGACGAAGCCTGCACGAACATCATCAAGCACGCATACCGGGATAAAGTGGGGGACGTCAGGATCGACGTCCAGGCCGAGCCGGGGAAGGTCGAGATCAACATCTTCGACCGGGGGGAGCCGTTCGACTGGTCGAAAGTGAAGGAGCCCGACCTCGATCTCTACGTCGAGATGGGGAAAAAGGGCGGACTCGGCATTTACCTCATGAACCGGCTCATGGACACCCTCAGCTATTCGGCCGCGCCGGGGGGCAACCGGCTCTACATGGCGAAGAGCTCGACCGCATCGGGCGCCCAGAGACCGCTCTTCGCTTCGCTCATGAGGCCCCGGTGGACTTCGACGCTCCGCTTCAAATTCGCGCTGCGCGCGACGCTCGGTCTTTTCGGGCTCATCGTGTTTCTCTGGTCGATACTGTTCTATCGACAGACGCAGGAGGTTCGCGGGAGGTACGCGCAGGCGTGGCTCCAGCGAAAAGCCGTCGCCGAGAATATCGCCACGGCGAGCGAAAACGCTCTCGGCGAGGATCAGTATTCGGTCGAGCGCACGCGCTTGAGCGACACCTTCATCAAGCAGATCAAGAAATATCCCGAGACGAGATATATCAGGCTCGTCGACAGGGACGGAATCGTCATCGCCTCGAGCGACGTCGACGAACTTCTCTCGGCGTACGACATTCCGGCCGAGGCGGGATCGCTCACGAAGGAAGGCGCGTCGCGCACCGTTCAAATGCCGGGAGTCGGCGCGGTCAGGGAGTTCCATCAGCCCGTGTACCGGGCGGGGACGGAACGGGCGAACGCCGAACCGATCGGCAGGATCGTCACGGGCGTCTCGATAGCCATGGTCGTCGAAGACCTGGTCGATCCGAGGCCGATGATGACGCTGCTCCTCGTCGGCGTGTTCGCCGCGGGCGTGGCGCTCATCTATCTCCTTATCGCGGTTTTCGTGCGGCCGATTCAGGCGCTCACGGAAGGCGTGCGCGCTATCGGGGAAGGCTCGCTCAACGACGAGATCAAGATCGAAGGTCCCAAGGAGATCGGCGAGATCGCGCGGGCGTTCAACGAAATCACCTCGAAGTTCCGCGCAGCGCAGAAGAATGTCGTCGAGCAAGAACGCCTGCAGAAAGAGATGCAGGTCGCCCAGGAGATCCAGCACACCCTCCTTCCGAAGCGCGTTCCCGAAATCGGCGGCTACGATATCGCGAGCTACTACAAAGCCGCAAAAGAGGTCGGCGGGGATTATTACGACTTCGTGAAGGTCGACGAGGATACGCTCGGGGTCGTCGTGGCGGACGTCTCGGGCAAGGGCGTGCCCGGATCGCTCGTCATGACGATGATACGGACCGCGCTCAGGATGGAAGCGCGCGGCAATTACTCCGCCGCCGAGGTCATGTCCCGAATGAACGACTTCGTGACGGAAGATATGAAAAAGGGAATGTTCGTCACGATCTTCTATTCGATCCTCGATTCGAAAAACCGAATCATCAGCTACGCGAGCGCGGGGCACAATCCGATGATTCTCTACCGCGCGGAGACGGACGAAACGTATTTCCTCAATCCCCGCGGATTTCCCGTCGGGATCAGTCTTCCCGACGATACGCTGTTTCGCCGCTCGATCGACGTCGAGAAGATCAAGCTCAAGAAAGACGACATGCTCGTCATCTACACCGACGGCGTGACGGAAGCGATGAACGTCAACCGCGATCAGTACGGCGAAGAGCGTCTCATTCAGCTCATCAAGGCGAGCGGGAAGCTCTCCCCGCAGGAGTTTATCGACCGTTTGAGCGAAGCGATCAAGGAGTTCACCGGCGACATGCCGCAGAACGACGATATCACCGTCGTCGCGATCAAGGAAAAACTCATGGCGGACGAGGTGCTCTACGGCATCCGCAAGAAGCTCCTCGATCTCGTCGAGATCCAGGGAATGCCCGTCGCCGAAGCGTGTCGGATGATGAAGGTTTCGCCGTCGACCTATTATCGATACAAGAAACGCGTCGTCGAGATGGGTGACCGGGGGCTTCAGGACAAGACGCTTCGAATAGAGGACGACATCAAACGGGTGAGTCTCGAGCAGCGCAAGGGCATACTCGAGATCATCAAGAAGAATCCGAAATACGGCGCGAAGAAGATCGCGGACCTGTTCAACGAAGAGAAAGAGGAAAAGGAGCGTCTTACCCAAGCGATCGTCTACGACGAGCTGAAACGCATCCGCCTCAATACGTACGATCTGAGACTCGAATACCTGCGCCGCAACAAGATCATCACCGACGAGCAGTTCAAGGCGCTGCTGGCCGCGCAGGTGCGCGCGGAGCCGGATGCTTTCAAACTCGCCGCTGGAGACGGGATCGCTTCTATTTCCGATGAACCGGAGATCGCCGAAGCGCCCGCTCCCCGCCCCGCCCGCGCGGCCCGCCAGGCGAAGCTCGTGCCCACGGGGGCCCGCGACCGGAATGTCGCGCATAAAACGGAATACGCGGTGGGTGAGGGGCGGGCTGTCGAGGTCACGTCGGAGGAGCTCGAGGGAGGGATTGTCGTTCTTCGGGTCAAGGGGCATCTCGATTCATCTTCGGTGGGAGAGCTCGAGGGAATCCTCGAAAGCGTCTACGAGTACGGCTATCGAAAGATCATCGTCGATCTCAAGGACGTGACCTATATTTCGAGCGGCGGTTGGGGAATATTCACGGGCAGAGTGAAATTGCTCAGGGAGGGAGAGGGGGATGTCGTCCTCGCCGGTATGTCGAGCGAAGTGTATGATATCTACGAGCTCCTCGGTTTTCAGGAGATCATCATGCAGTTCCCGGACGTCGAGGCGGCTGTCGGATACGTAACCTTGTCGCTTGTCGAGCGCGAGAAGCGGCTCGAAGAAGTGTCGCGGCGACGCGCGGCGCTCAAGCCTCTCGAGGTGAGACAGGCTTCCGAATCGCCCGGCGCTCCCGAGATTCTCGACGTTCCGGGCGACGAGACTCCGTGGACAGCGCTCAAAATCGAGGCGGGAACCGTCGGCGAGCGCGGCGAAATCACGATCCTCTATCTCGACGGCGTTATCGATACGGTGAGCTGCGTCAAGCTCCGCTCGGTCCTGGACAGCTTCGTCGATCGGGGCATCGTGAAGCTCGTTGTCGATATGTCGCGAGTGGAATATGTGAGCTCGAGCGGGTGGGGCGTCTTCGCGTCGCGGATAAAGGATATCCGCGCGCGCGAAGGAGATTTCAAGATATTCGGCATGGATGAAGAGGTTCACAGCATTTTCCACATGCTCGGATTCGATTCCATCATGCGCTCCTTCGGCGTCCTCAGCGAGGCCATCGAGAATTTCAAGGTTCCGTCGCCGGCGGGGGACGGATACGAGGACGCAATCGAAGCGGAGGCGCTTGGGGAATCCGTTCAGCCGATTCCCGAAGGAATGGCCGGCGCGAAACGTGTCGAACCGGGACTCGCGATCGGCGTCGCAAAGGCGACGGACGGTCCGAAGGGAATCATCGTGCTCTCGATCGGCGGTGCCGTCGACTCTTCGACGTCCGACGAGCTCGAAAGCAGGCTGGAACAGTGTCTCGCCGAGAATCCCGCGCACCTTGTGCTCGATCTTTCCGATATGGTATATATAAGCAGCAGCGGGTGGGGCATCGTCGTCAAGTATATGCAGAAGCTGGGGGCTTCGGGGGGCGCGCTCGCTCTCGCGGGGATGAATTCGACGATCCTGAAGATATTCAGAGACCTCGGGTTCGAGCCGCTCATCCCGCATTTCGGGACGCTCGAGCGCGCGCTCGAGGAGCTCCGGCTTCCGAAGAACCTCGGGGAAGCCGTACGAAAGGGGAAGATCGTGCCGGCAGGGGCGGAGAGCCGCCCGAGAAAGGATGCTCCCGTTCCCGACGCGCCGGTCGAACAGGCTGATGCGGGGCAGGATCTCGCTTCCGCGCTCCTCGGCAAGGCGGACATCATTCCTCTCGAGCCGCTGAAGACCGTGAAGGAAGAGGAAAAAGTCATCTTTATCGACTTCAAACAGCGCACGGATGTGCGCGAGGACAAGGACCACCGCATCAAGAAACTGGGGTGGGAAGAATACGGGAAGAAGCTTTCGGAGTCGGAAAAGAACCCGAAGCGCCGGAAGAGATAGCTTATGAAACGATACGCGATCATGACGATGAAGGGGGGGACGGGGAAGACCACTACCGCGGTCAGCCTCGCCCACGGCCTCTCCCTGTCCGGCCGCCGCGTTCTTCTCATCGATTGCGATCCGCAGAGGAGTGTCGCGGTAACCTTCGGAGTCGAGAGTCCGAAAGGGCTCGCGGATCTTCTTACCTCGGGAGACGTCGACATCCTCCAGGTGCGCGACAATCTGTTTTTCATCGACTCGGGAGGGCGCAAGCTCGCCGAGGTCGAGCTCAAACTCGGAGCGAGGGAGCACCGCGAGCGGAGGCTGGCGGATTCTCTCAAGCACCTCAAGGGATGCGATTACGTGATATGCGACTGCTCGCCGTCCCTCAATCTCATCAATATCAACGCGCTGGCCTATTGCGACGAGGTCATCATTCCCGTCTCCATGGATTACCTTTCGCGGGCGGGCGCCGAGCAAACGGCAAGCATCATCGAGGAGATTCAAACGCTCAACAGCCGGAAGCCCATATCGTTTCGGCTGCTGCCCACGTTTTACGATTCCCGGATCCGGCTGTCGCACCTGATGCTCGGCGATCTCCGCGAGCGCTTCGGAGAGCGGATATTCACGACGATCATACGGATGAACGCGGCGATACGGGAGGCTCCCGGACAGAACAAGACGGTATTCGAGCACGCGCCGCTTTCGCGGGGCGCGTTCGATTATTATCATCTCACCGAGGAGATCCTCGGGCTCGAACGTTCGCGCGCGGATAGCGCGGAGGCGGCGCCGGTTCTCTAGCGTCCGATCCCGCCGGCGCGCGGCGCGGCGCCCTGCACGAAGGAAGGCACAGTGACCAGTTTTGAATTGAGAGAAGAGATCGATCACGGGGGGAAGAAGTATTTCCTCCAGACGAGTCTTCTACAGAAAAAGGGCGTCATCCAGAGCTCGTTTTTCAAAGACGGTGTTCTCTTCGATACGGTTCAGACGGCGATCGACGGCAAGGGAGCGCCCGACGACGTGCGTCGCGCGACGAAGGAAGCGCATCTCGAGAACAAACAGAAATTCATGCTCATCCTCGGCGTGAGCGAACGCATCCGTTCCTCGGAGGATCCGAAGCCGCATCTCAAAATCGCCCAAGCGCTCTTCAAGCGGCATCTCTATCAGGAAGCGATCCAGGAGGCGCAAAAAGCCATCAAGAAAGGGAACAAGGATTCCCTTTCCAGCATGATCGTCGGGGAGTCGTACTACGAGATGGGAGATTTCGAGAGGGCTTTCGAGGCGACACGGGCCGGCATCGAGGTCACGCCGGATTACCCCGACATGCACAACCTTCTCGGCAAGGTCTATCTCAAGCAGCAGAAATGCAAGCCGGCGATCGAGTGCTTCAAGCGGGCCATCGAGCTCAACCTCTACTATGGCGAGTCTTACCTCAACCTCGCGCGCGCCTATCTCCTCAACACCATCGTGAAGGAGGATTACGAGCTCTCGCGCGAACTCGAATCGACTTTTCTGAGCAACCTCGAGCGCGCGGAGCAGCTCGATCCGTACCTCATGCACGACCGCCTCGAGGAGGCGCGCTCACTTTTCAGGGAGAAGGACTACGACGGCGCATACGGGATTCTCGAGTCGGCGAAGCAGCTGTCGGCCCGCGGCGGCATCGACGATATCATTCTCGATCTCTATATGATGCTGCTCTACGACGGGGAGGAGTTCCAGGAGGGAGAGATCGAGAGATATCTCGACCGGGTGCGGGAAATTGTCGACCAGAACCCGACCTTTGCGGATGGTTACAACAGCCTTGGCATTCTATATACTGCAAAATGCAAGATATATATGGACAGGGCGAGCAAGGCCTTCCGCAAGGCTCTCGAGATAAACACCAACTATCAAAAGGCCCAGAAAAACCTGCGGTTATCCGAGAACGACCGGCAAGGCATATTTATCCTTCTTAAGGCATTATTGGACTGAAGTTTGCTAGTATGGGGACGGGCACAGGAGAGGACCGGCAGATTTATGGACAAGCTTGTTATTGATGAAGAATTCGTGGATAATGTCGTCGTTCTGAAACTGCGCGGGATCATCGATTCGGGCACGGCACAGTTCCTCGAGGACAAGTTCAACGATCTCGTCTCGTCGAACAGCGTTCGGATCGTCGCCGATCTCGGCGACGTGAACTACATCAGCTCCGCAGGGTGGGGTATCTTCGTCGGGGAGATCAAGGGAATCAGGCAGCGGAACGGGGACATCAAGCTTGCGTCGATGCACGTCGACGTGCGGGAAGTATTCGATCTTCTTGAGTTCAATACGCTCCTGAAGCCGTACAACACGAAGGAGGAGGCGCTCGCCGCCTTCGCGATGCATCAGAATACAAAGATTCAGGATTCGTGAAAGGGCTTTAGAAACGAGGTTGATATGGAAGGGATCAACGTATCATTTTCGAGACCTGAGGAGAATGCGGAAGTATCGGTGCTGTCCGTTCAGGGGTACGTGGATACTACCACATCGGCCGAGCTCGAGGAGAGCCTGAAGAGACTTCTCAAAAAGGGTCGTTACAATATCGTCGTAGACCTCGGCGGCGTGAACTACATCAGTTCGGCGGGCTGGGGCATCTTCATCGGCGAGATCAAATCGATTCGCGAGAACGGCGGCGATCTGAGGCTCGCGGCGATGATCGGGGACGTCTTCGAGGTTTTCGAGCTGCTCGAGTTTCAAACTATTCTCCAGAGCTTCGATACGGTCGACGAGGCCGTGAAGAGCTACAAGAAGACGTCGGGCGACGCCGGAGCGAAGTCCGTCGATTCCGGCGAGAATTCGGCGTCAGGCGGCAACGGCGCACGGGTCGCGAGCTCGCCGGGGCACAAGACCGATTAGCGCTCTCTCGGTTTTGACGCGCCGTGAATCCCCGGATCTACCGCTGCGTCCGGTCGGGTTTCCCGACCGGTTTTCGATTTTGACGCCGGCTTTTCTCTCTGCTAGGATGCATCAACCGTAATGCCCAAGGAAGAAGCTGATGCATCTCGAGCTCTGGAAAATATCCGTCGCCGCCGCGCTCGTGGTAGTATCGTTCGTCCTGTACCGAAGGACGTTTCCGCCCATTCCGGCCCCGCGGCGCGCGATCCTCGTCGCGATGCGGATCGGGGCGTTCGTTCTCCTCGCTCTTCTCCTCATCAATCCCGTGTTCATCTCGAAAAGGGTCGAAATCAGGAAGCCGCTCGTTCTCGTCCTTCTCGATCGCTCACGCAGCATGGAAATTCGTGATTCGTCGGGAAAAATGAGGCTCGAGGACGCGCTCGATCGTCTCGAGCGTTTTCGCGCCGCGCTTGACGGTGTGAAAACGGACGTCGAGGTCATACCCTTCGCGGACGCGCTATCGAGCTTTCCGCTCCGGCCCGACAGCGCGATCAGGGCCGACGGGGAGGGCACGGACCTGTGGGGCGCCCTCGGAGCCGCGCAGAAAAGGTACCGCGCCCGGAATCTCGCGGCACTGATTCTCCTCACGGACGGACGTGTCACGCGCGGGATGGTCTCGTCGGGTGAAATCGTCGCGTCGCCGGTTTATGCGATCGGTTTCGGTGATACGCTCGGCACGGCCGACGTCTCTCTCGACGAAGTCGTCGCCGATCGCGTAGCGTACCGGGGAACGAAGGTTCCCATCGAGGCGGTTATCCGCGCCTCGGGCTTCAAGGGCAAAACGATCGCCGTGCGCCTCCTCGAAGGGGAAAAGATCAGGGACAGCGCGACCATTTCCGTGAAAAGGGATGAAGAGCTCATCAGCGCTTCGCTCAGCTATGCGGCTGACGCGGAAGGAGAGCGCCGGCTCTCGGTAAAGGTGATGCCCGTCGCGGGGGAGGAGCACCGGGAAAACAATGCCGAATCGTTTCGCCTCGACGTTCTCAAGGACAAGGTGCGGATTCTCTATATCGATCAGTATCCGGACTGGAACATGACCTTCGTGCGCGATCTCGTCAAGGGCTCGGAACGACTCGAGGTGGAAGCGGTTTCCTGGGTAGCGGACAGGGGTTTCGTGATCGATCCCGGGAAAAGGCCGTGGACATTCCCCACGGGCGCGGCCGGGATCGCGCGATACGACCTTGTGATCGTTTCGGACGACGCGAAGCTCTTCAACGAGCGGCCGAACGTGGAAACTCTCGACGCCTACGTCCGGACGGGAGGAAGCGTTCTTTTCATCGCGGACGAAAATTCTCCGCTGGCGAGAGCCGGATCGTTCGATCTCCTTCAGCCGCTGTTGGGCCTCCGGCGCGTGTCCAATCCGCGGATCGAATACGCGGAGGGCTTCGCCCGGGTTTCGGCGGAGGGTGTCGGCGACGCGATCGCTTCAAGCCTCGCCGAGGATGGAGGTCTCGACGCCATGCCGCCGCTCCCGGCGAGAATCGCGGGACTCGCGGCGGCTTCGGGATCGCGGATACCGCTTGTTCTCGAGGATCGCGGGACACGGACGCCCTTTCTTGTTATTGGGCGGTGTGGCGAGGGGCTCTCGGGCGCGATTCTCGGGTTTCCTCTCTGGAGGTGGAAGCTTGCCGGCGAGGAGGGGCGGAGGATCTACGAATCGTTCTTCGGCGGGCTCGTGCAGAGCATGGCCGAGGGCGCGGGCGCGCCCGCGCTCGCTATCGACGCCGACCGGACCGTCTATCGCGCCGGAGACCCTGTGAAGCTCGCCGCATATATCGGGAGCAGACGCCCGCCGGAAGGAATACGGGGAGAGGTGCGAAAAAGAGGGGAGAGTCGCGACATTGCCGTGAGCACCGTCGCATTCGAGCCGGATCCGAAGCGGCGTGGTTATTACCGCGCGACGCTCGATCCGCTTCCCCCCGGCGATTACGTCGTGGTCGTCTCCGAAGTGACCGGCTCCGGGAGCGGAATGACCGCGGTGGCGTCCTTCTCCGTCGCGAGCGTATCGGTCGAGCTGCTCGATCCGTCGCGGGACGCGGCTCTCCTCGCACGGATTGCGAAGGACACGGGAGGCTCATATCTCGAGGGCGCCGAGCTCGACTCTCTCGCCCGGCACCTGAGTCTCGACGAACAGCGCGTCGAACGCAGCGACATCCGCGAGGTTCGTGGAAACGTCCTGATTCTCATGGGCATCATCCTGTTCCTCGGCGTTGAGTGGATACTGAGGAAGGCGTGGGGACTCGTATGAAGACGCTCAGGAACGTTTCGATGCTCATTGCGGGCGTACTTTCGGCGCTCGCGACATTCTCCGTATCCGGCGCGGCTCCGCCCGGGCGAGAGTCCGGCGCCGTTGTGAAAGGGGACATCGCGGCGCTCGCGATCTACCGGGCCATGCACGCGGCGATGCGTGAGGCGCGCGCTCTCTCCTATGAGAGCGAGTACGTTCGGGAAACCGGCGGGAAAGAGATCGGCCGTTCGAGCTATCGGCTGTTGCTCAAGAAGCCGAACTTCGCGCGGCTCGAATCGAGAAGCGAGGACGGGACAAGGACCGGCGTCCTTATCCTCGACGGCCGCCGGATGTGGATTTACTGGCCGGACGGGAGACCCTACATCCATGAAAGCGATTCCGCGGCGAACACGCGCGACGTCCGGAGGTCGTATCTCCGGAAGGACGCGGGGAAAGGCGGTCATTCGATCGCGCGCGAAACGAGCGTTCTCGGCACGGGGATGTCGATGACGATTATCGATCCGAGCATTTTCCACGGAAGTCCCGATCTCATGGACGCGCTCCTCGAAAGCGTGAAGAGCGCAGGTTCGGTCAACGTCGACGGAGAGGTGTGCGACATCATCGAGGCGAGCTACCTGAAAGGCCGGCGGACGAGGGTGTTCTGGATCTCGAGACGCGACCGCCTGCCCCGGAGGCTCGAAGAGACGATGAGAGGGAAGCGCGATATCGTCGTGCGAGAGCGTTGGCGCGACGTCGTCGTCAACGGCGCGGTTTCGAAAGATCAATTCAGGTGGAAGCCGCCCGCCCGATGGGAGGAGTACCGGCTGCAATCGCTCGATGACGGTCTCCTGAGACCGGGGAGCGAAGCGCCCGATTTCGATCTTGTGCTTCTCGACGGCACGCGATTCCGACTGTCGGAGCATCGCGGCAAGGTCGTCTGGCTCTCATTCTGGCGGCTGAGCTGTGTACCGTGCCGCAAGGAACTCCCCCATCTTCAGAACCTTCAAGACAGATACGCGGGAGAAGGGCTCCTCGTGCTCGGTTTCAACTGCGCGGACGGCAGGGAGCCGGCGGAGGAATTCCTTCGCGAGAAGATGATACGGTTCCGGAACGTCGTCGATACGACGGCCGTCGCGCGGGAAGTATTCCATGAACAATATCAAACGGCGAAGGGGCAGAGCGCCCTGCCGCTCAATTACATCATAGATATCCGCGGCAGGATCGCCGGAGGATGGTATGGCTACGAGAAGGGGAGCGACCGGGGTGAAAGGATACTTCGCAGTCTGGGAACGGCCAGATGATTAGAGTTTTTCGAGGCGGAATTTTTCTGTTGAAATAATCCGCGCGTTTGCGATACAATGCCCCCGGCTCATGATGTGGTGGTGGATGATGCGGCGGTGGAGCCTTTTTTATTTTCATTTCTTCTTCGCTCTCGTTGCGGGCGTTTTCATCGAAATCGTTTTCGCAGACCCATGCGCGGCCGGCGTCGTCATCAACGAAGTTTATTACGATCATTCGGGCAGGGACGACGGATGGGAGTTCATCGAGATTTACAATCCGGATGCCTTCCCTCACGCGCTTTCGGGCTGGTTCCTGGAAGCTCTCGACGGAACGACCGGAAACGTGAAAGTTGTGTGGGCGGCCTCGGCCGATGCTGTCATCGGGCCGGGTGATTTTCTGTGCATCGCCGGAATCGAGCGCGTATCTTCCCCGGGATTTCTGCTCAAGGGAACTCTCGGGAATGGTCCCGACGCGGTGCGGCTTGTTTCACCTTCGGGCATCATCGATCTCGTCGGATACGGCTCCTGCGCATCGAGCGATCTCTATGAAACTGCCCCCGCCCCGGACGTCTCCGCGGGAACGAGCCTCGCGCGAAAACCGGACGGCTTCGACAGCGACAGGAACGACGCGGACTTCGTTCCCGCGCCGCCGACACCCGGGCGAAGGAATTTCTTCCGGTTCGATGCCGGCATTCGCCTCGTCGGGGAGGACGTCCTTCCGTGCCGCGGAACGTTCTTTTCCCTGAAGCTGAGAATCGCGAACTGCGGCCTCGAACCGATCAACAGCCATGTTTCGATTCTGACCGAAGTGAGAGAGCTTGGTTCTGTTGCATCGTCCGGCGAGCTGGAGCGCGCTCTCGATATCGCGGCCTCGGCCGCGGATTCGATCGAGCTCACCCTGGCGGCCCCGCAATCGCCCCGCTTCGAAGTCCGAGCGTATCTCGACGGCGCCCCCGACGAAAACCCCGTAAACGACACGACCTCCGTATTTCTCGGCGCGTCCCCCGGAGCGATCGTCATAAACGAAATCATGTATCGCCCCGACCGGGAGATGAGCGAGTGGATAGAAATCGTGAACGTTTCCATCGCCGATTGCAATCTCAAGGGATGGGCGCTCTGCGACGCGACCGGTTCGAGGCGGCTCGTTTCCTCGACGGATATGATTCTTCCGCCGGGAGGATTCTCGATATTGGCGAAGGATTCGGCATCATTCGCTCGCCAGTTTCCGGCGTGCGAAGCGCCGGTGAGCGGCATCGAGGGAGGCTGGCCTGCCTTGAACGACACGGACAAGGGGGATCGCGCGGACGCTATCGCGCTCTTCGATGAGTCGAGTGTTCTCGTAGAGAGGGTCTCGTATCGCGATCTGCTCGGAGCCGAACGCGGGAGAAGCATCGAGCGCGTTTCGACCGAATTCTGCAGCGATCGCGCCGGAGGGATCTGGCACCGCTCTGTCGCCGAGCTCCGCGCGACTCCGGGACGGGAGAATTCCATGCTGATCGAGCGGCCTCCGGGTTTCGGGGGGCTCTCCGTTTCACCCAACCCGTTCTGTGCGCGGCGCGACGGCGAAGTCTCGGTGACGGGAAGACGCGCCGAAGGAGAAGCGGGTTTTCTCGTAAGGATATTCGACCGCGAAGGGTACGAGATTCGACGTATTTACGGCGAGAGCGGAGGAGCGGACGTCTTTTCATGCCGGTGGGACGGCCGATCAAACGGCGGTGCCCTTGTGCGAACCGGACTTTATATCTGTCTCGTCGAGTATATCCGGCCGGGAGGAGGGGTATGCAGAAAGGAAAAGACATGCATCGTGGTGGCGGGAAATTAGGCAAAGCGCTCGGCTCCGTCGTGCTGATATGCGCCCTGTGGCTTGCGGCCGCCTCGAATGCGGCCACCGCGAATGCGCCGGCCGCGGATTCGAACGCGTCGGAATGCCCTGCCCGTCTGCTCGCCGGCTGCCCGCAGGGAGTCGCGTCCGGGAACTTCTTTTTCGGAAGCGGCACGAGTGGAAAGAAGCGAGCGGGATTCCATGCGACCGCCGCGAATCCATACATGCTCGACGGCATCGTCTCCTCTGATCTCCTCTCCGGAATCGACGGAGGATCGTTTTCGGCATGGCTCGATTGGCGCCATCTCGGGCACGCGCTTTACCGGGAGGACCGTCTCGCTGCGGCGATGGGGTTTTCCTGTCCTTTCAGCGCGGGGTTTCGGCTGTATGCGATTCCCGCGATCGAAAGACGCGCGGCGCGCGGGTTCAGCGCCGAGGGATCCCGCACGTTGTCGCTCGCTTTCTCGTACGAATACCGCGGGAGCGTGTGCGTCGGATACGTGAGCCGCGCGTCCACGAGCGCGGAACCCGGGCCGCGGAATGCCCGGGCCTTTCTGGTTGTGCGCGCCGGCTCGCTTGTGCTCGCTATCGATCGAGCGATTTCCGGTGCGCGCGGAACGGACGCGCAGTGCGCGCTCGAAGCTTGGTTCGGAGATACATGCGCATTCGTATCCGGCTACCGGTGGAAAACCGGCGAAATTTCGAACGGGATAGTCGTCAGGGTCTCGCGGGCGATTCTGGATTTCTCGTGGAGCCGGAATCCGGCGTTGGGAAACACGCTAACGGCCGGAGTCGGGAGGTTGTGGGAATGGTGAAGTTTCTGATTCGCCTGTGGGTGGCTCTTTCAATCGTGTCGTGCGGGGCCGCGCGGCGTCCGGCGGACGGTCTTGAGATTCCAGGTCCGCGGGAAGGCGCCGGCGACGAGATGGTTCAGAGGGGAAGCGAAGAGCCCGATCTTGTGCAAAAAGATTTCGAGATCGCTGAATGCCTCACGGAGAATCCGGTCGATCCCTCCGGTGCCGGGATCGAGACGCTTCTCTCCATACCCGGACTCCCCGAAGAGCTCGCCCGAAGCATCGTCGCAGCCGCCGATGGGCGGCGCCCGGCGAAAGGATGGATCGAGCGATTGACGCCGGGGGAGAGACAGGAACTCACCCGCTACCGCGATTATCTCAAATCGGATGAAGGTCGCCCCGTTCGCGTGACCTGCAGATTCACGGAAGCGATGATCTCTCTCCCGGGCAAAGAGAGATCGGATGGATATCTGGCTCTGAGCGCCGAACGCTGGAAAGCGCTCTGCCGTGGAAAGCGAACGGATGACGCCGGCGGCGTGATTTCCTGGTATCTGTCCGGAAACGCGTTTTCCGGCGCCGTACGGCTTCACGCGGGCAGTTTCGTGCCCGACTTCGCACTCGGGCTCGTTTTCGGCGGATCGGGGGGATCGCCCCTTTCCTCGAGCGCGTTTCCGTTTCGCAGCCCGCGCCGGATCGCCGGCACGACTTCATTTTTCTTGCAGACGCTTCATGGCGCCGCCGCGGAGATTCACTACCGAAACGTTTACGCGGCAATCTTCGAAGGCCTGCCGGTGACGTACGGTCCGAACGGTCCGGAAACCGGAGCGAGAAGGGTTTCCGGCGCGCGGATCGAAGCGCGGCGGGCAGGCGCCGAGATCGGCTTCTCGGGTTCGAGCGGGGCATCCGAATCCGGAAGATACATCTGCGCGATCGACGGGCGATGGAAATCGGATCGGATGAATGCCGGCCTCGAGATAGGTTTCGGCCGTTCGGGGGAGCCGGGTCTGCTTTCGGGGTTCTCATACAGAGTCCCGGGAACGCGAGCGGCGCTCTTTCTCTATGCCGTCCCGCCGACCGCCGCCGGAGTCTTCGGCTCGGTGAACGGCAGAACGCCGGGGCGAGCCTCATCGATCGGCGGCGCCGCCGCCGTCGCCGAACGCGAGGTTTTTCAGCGCGTTCGCGCAAGAGCGTCGATCGACCGCTACGAGCGCGGTGACGGATTCCATGAAACGGTCCGACAGACGACGAGGCTCGAGTGCGAGCGCCGGGGGAGAAGAAGCCTTCTGAGGCTCACCTGGATTATCGCGGGCAGCGAGCGGCGGGACGTCGTGCCGTACCCCCCCGCGGGAGAGAGCGGGCTTGAAAGATCGCATTCTCTCGGTTTCCTTTCCGAATGTCGCATCGACCGGAAAACGAGCATCGGCGTCGCTCTGAAAAGGATCGAGGAGGCGGACGGCCTGGGATGGCTCGTCGCGCCGGTTCTTCGCGCAAACCTCCTCTCGGCCCGCCTGCGGGTAACGGCATCATTCGCCGCCTACAGAACTGCGTTCGGGCATCCGGTTTGTTACTTTTATGAGCCCTCTCTTGGGGGAAGTTTCCCCATGCGCCTGGTTTCGCGCGACACCGAAAGGGGCGCGCTCTTAATCGGTTTATTTATCAAGCAGTTAAGATTTTTTATTCATGCGGCGCTGGAAGGTGGGCGGGCGCCGGAAATCTCCTTGCAGGCATCAGCCGGTCTCTGACCCTCCCTTCGTGAGCCGGCCTCGCGGCAAATTGGAATCATTCATGCAAGAGAGATGTCATGGTGGATTCCGTCCGCACAATCGTATATGACGATAAGACCTATGGCCGAAAGGTGGTCACCTTTCCGCCGGAGATGCCTTTTATCGATCATCTCAACGAGCTGCTCTATTCGACGCCGACCGGAGAAAACAGAGACGGCCTCCTCAGGATCGCGGCCATAGAGAATACCTTTCAGCAGGCCGATGCGTTCGGCGAATATATCGGCACATCCGGCGAACCTCATAAAGAGATCCTGAGAATAGCCGCTCTCGCCGCCGAGGGTGAAGGCGCGGGTCTCAAACTGCTCTATGCCGCGCTCCTCGCGCTCCCGCCCGCCGAAATGATGGTGACGGAGCTCGTCGAATTCAGAAACGTGAAGCGTGTCATGGCGCGGATCGCTCTGAAGGAAAGAAAGGGGGCGGCGCTCAAGGAAAGCGAGGATTGGTTCAAGAAGAAGATTCTTCTTCTTTCGATCTCGCACCCTCTGCCCGGCTCCTCGAGGGCTCCGGATAACGAACCCTGGCTCGGCTGGAGCGACGGGGTGAGACGGGCGATCGCGGATCCCGACAGGCGCTGGGACAAGGCGATCATGGAACGCGCAAAAGCCGAGCTTGAAGCGCTCGACCTGCGCATCAAGGGTACGCTCGCCGCGATCAATTTCACGAACAAGGAACGTTCGACCATATACCTGATCGCGAGAGCGGAAGAGACGAAGTGGCGGATGCAGGCGCTCGAGGGCGCCTACCAGCGCTACGGCGAGGCTACGCTCCTCATTCGGCAAAAGCTCGGGCAGAAGTGGGATTCAGCCGTCGCCGAGCTTCGCACAACCCCGGCGGGATCCGCGATCGCCGATCTCTTCGATATGCAGTTCGTCAAGGTGCATCCGTATCCCCATCTAAAGATAGGCACCGCGGTCGTCCGGGCCCTGCTCATGCACCCGCTTCTTCTTCGAGTGCAGAGGAAGCCTGATTACCTGAGCTGCCTCGCGATTTTCATCAATCATGCGGGGCAGGGCATCCTCGAGATACTCATGCAGAAGCTCGTGGCGGCGAACGTTCTCAAGATGCTTCTCGATCTGCCCGGTTTCGATCTCAACCAGAAGGTCCTCACCATCGACGTCAAGCGGGTTCCGCCCGCGCATTTTATCGACATCGATCAGTTGCCCCGGGATGTGGAATGGACGAATATTCACAAGGAACGGTTCGTAAGCTACCGGACCCTCGTGATGACCTATCTCGACAACGACAACTTCATCTTCGAGCTCCTGAACAATCCCCGCATCCTCGCGCAGCCCGGCATCATCGCGCTCATCTCGCTGAGATCCCGCTCGATGCGGATTCTCTCCATCATCGCGAGCAGACGGGATCTCTATACGGGCTTCGCCAACAAGGATGTGCCGCTGAACCTTCTTCAGAATCCCGGAAAAGTGCCGGTCTCGGCTCTCCGCAAGTTTATTCACGTGCGATTCATCGACAAAACGACGCTCACGCGGCTCGCGGGGAAGGGGAGCTCGCTCCGCGACGAGGTGCGCCGCGAGATACAGCACTACCTCGGCAGCCTCAGTTGAGCGGGTACGGATCATCCTGCCGCTCCGGTGCCGTAACTTGTTGCGCACGAACCGCTCTTGTCCATTTGCCCCCCATATTTCATTGACAAAGGGGATTCCCCCTCCTAATATAGATATTGTTCAATTATTGGGAGATTGGCCATCCATCTGGAGCTCGAGGAGGAGAGATGTTTGCTGAACGGATGAGCAGACTCGGCACCGAGACCGCTTTCGAAGTCCTGGCCCGCGCGAAGGCCATGGAGGCGGAGGGCAGGGAAATGATTCATCTCGAGATCGGCGAGCCCGATTTCGATACGCCGCCGAATATCGTAAGGGCCGCGATCAACGCGCTCAAGTCGGGTTTCACGCATTACGGGCCCTCGGCAGGTCTTCTCGATGCGCGGAAGGTATTCGCGGCGCACATCACGAAGGACCGCGGGGTGGAGGTAAGGCCGGAAAATATCGTCATCACTCCGGGCGCCAAGCCGATCCTCTTCTTCACCATTCTCGCGCTCGTCGACGAGGGGGACGAGGTCATCTATCCGAATCCGGGATTCCCGATCTACGAGTCGGTCATCAACTTCGTCGGCGCGAAGCCCGTTCCGATCCCTCTGCGGGAGGAAAAGGGGTTCTCCTTCGACGTCGACGAGCTTCGGACGCTCGTGAACGACAAGACGAAGCTCATCATCATCAACTCGCCGCAGAACCCGACGGGCGGCATTCTCACGAAAAAAGACATGAAGGTCGTCGCCGAGCTCGCCGACAAGTACGACGCGTGGATATTGAGCGACGAGGTTTACAGCAAGATCATCTACGAGGGGAAACACGCAAGCATCTACGATTTCCCCGAAGTCAAGGACCGCACGGTTCTCCTCGAGGGCCATTCGAAAACCTATGCGATGACCGGATGGAGACTCGGATACGGCATCATGCCGCCGAAGCTCGCCGACGCCGTCGCGAGGCTCCAGACGAACTCGAACTCCTGCACGGCGAGCTTCACGCAGATCGCCGGCATGGAGGCGTTGACGGGTTCCCAATCCAGATCGCGCAAGATGGTCAAGGAATTCAAGGCGCGCCGCGATCTTATCGTCGACGGCCTCAACGCGATCCCGGGCTTCACGTGTCTCAAGCCGAAGGGCGCCTTCTACGTATTCCCGAACATCACGGGAACGGGCATGAAATCGAAGGAGCTCGAAGTGCACCTCCTCGAGAAAGCGGGTGTGGCGGGGCTCAGCGGCACGAGCTTCGGGAAATACGGCGAAGGATACCTGCGGTTCTCCTACGCGAACTCTCAGGAGAATATCAAGAAAGCGCTCGAAAAGATCAGGAGCGTTCTGTAAGAAACGCGGCATAGACCGAATACCCCCTGTTGAGGGCCGGAGCCTTCAACAGGGGACTGTTTTTTAGGGAGGTCATTTTTTGTGCGTGGAATGGACGTCATCGCTCTCGGCGGAAACGCGATCATTCCGACAAAGGGAAGCGGGACAATAGGGGCCCAGCGCGAGCTCACGTCGATCTCGATGCGACAGGTCGCCGAGCTCATCATCTCCGGCCGGAAGGTGATCATCACGCACGGGAACGGTCCCATCGTGGGAAACATCGTCGAGCGGAACGAGGCGGTGAAGGGCCGCATAGCGCCGATGCCTCTCGATGTGTGCGGCGCCGATTCGCAGGGCGGGATCGGCTACATGATCCAGCAATCGCTCAGGAACGAGCTGAGTGTTCGGGGAGTCTACCGCGAGGTCGTCACGATCGTGTCGCAGGTCGTCGTTTCGGAAGAGGACGAAGCGTTCGAGCACCCGACGAAGCCCATCGGCCTTTTCTATGGCAAGGAAGAGGCCGAGATCCTGGCCAGGGAAAAGGGGTACCGGATGGTCATGGACGCCAATCGCGGATACCGTCGAGTCGTACCCTCCCCACGGCCTCTCGAGATCGTCGAGGCGGATATCATCGTGAAGCTTTTCAAGCTCGGCGTCGTGGTCATCGCGGTCGGCGGCGGCGGCATCCCGGTCGTGCGAAGCGGCAACGAGCTCGTCGGTATCGAGGCGGTTATCGACAAGGACCGTGCGGCCGCGGTTCTGGGTGAGATGACTCAGGCGGAGCGCCTCGTGATTCTCACGAGCGTTTCCGAGGTGTACGTTCATTTCGGCACGCCGAATCAGAAAGCGCTGCGCAGGATAAAGCTCGCCGAGATAAAAAAACTCCATGAGGCGGGGGAGTTTCCGCCGGGAAGCATGGGTCCCAAGATTGAAGCCGCGATCGATTTTCTTGAATTGGGCGGAAAACGGGTCATCATCTCCGATGCCACGATGCTGCTCGACGCCTGCAAGGGGAACGTGGGCACGCACATTCTTCCCGACTGATTCGCCGAGCGCAGTTCCTTGACGATGTTCGTATTCGCAGGCGGAGCGCTTTCCCGCGCCCGCGCCGGAGGTTCGCGTGCAGTGCGCCCTTCTCTATCACGACGGCGCCCTTGACATCGATCTGGGAGAACGACGCGGCGTCGTGGTAGCGGGAAACGTCTATCCCGCGCCGCTCTCCGATCCCGAACGATCCTGTATCGAGGCTTTCGAGAAGCCGGTCGGCGCTCCGGCGCTCCGGAAGATCATCCCGCGGTCTGGGAGCATATCGGTTTTGATCTCGGACCTCACCCGGGGAGGCAGCACGGGGCGGATGCTCGCCGGGCTCCTCGGTTTCCTCGAGGCGCACGGGGCAGGGCCCGAGCGTGTCTCCGTCGTCGCGGCCCTCGGAATGCACCGCGGGTTCCGCCAGGGAGAGCTCGAAGCGCACGTCGGCGCCGATATCGTCCGGCGCTGGAAGGTGCTCGAGCACGACGCGCGCGACGCCGCCTCGCTTCTCGACGTCGGAACGACTCCCGCGGGAACGCCGTGCCTGTTCAACAGGGCCGTCGCGGAATCCTCCCTCGTCATAGTCTTCGGAGCGGTTTCGTTCCACTACTTTGCCGGGTACGGGGGCGCTCGCAAGCTCATCCTTCCCGGTATCGCGGGGGAGAAGACGATTGTCGCAAACCATCGACTCTCGCTCGGGAGGGATCCCGGCGCGGGGCTTGCGCGCGGCTGCCGCTCCGGCGAGCTCGAGGGCAATCCGGTGCATGAAGACATGCTCGCAGGAGCCCGTCTTCTCGGTGCACGGACGTTCGCCGTCAACTCGGTGAGCGGCGCCTCGGGGAGCGTGCTGTTCGTCAACGCGGGGGAGCTCGACGCCTCCCACCGCGCGGCATGCGATTTTGTATCGGCGCATTTCCGCTTTCCCGTAGACCGGCTCTATCGCGCCGTGATCGTCTCGGCGGGCGGCTTTCCGAGGGACATCAATCTCCTCCAGAGCCACAAGTCGCTGAGGCATGCCTCGAACGCGCTCGAAGAGGGAGAGCTCCTGCTCGCCGCGACGGCCTGTCCGGAGGGAATCGGTTCCGATTCGTATTTCGCCGCTTTCGAGAGCGGAAGACACGCGGTGCCCGACACGGTGAGGAAAAGCTATACGCTCAATTCGCAAACGGCGATATCGACGTGCGAGCTTACGGAGCGTTTTTCGATCTATCTCAGATCGATGCTTGCGGACGATCTCGTCGCGCGTTTCGGCCTCTGTCCGTGGAAGCCCGGCTACGAGGAGTATCTCCTGGAAGGAATCGCGGGCGAAGATATACTCGTCATTGCGGATGCATCCCGGTTTCTTCCCGTGAAACGATAGCGGTTGCGCGTAAATTCTCTTTTTATGTGGTGTCATGCGCGAGTATAATCAGGTTCAAGGCAGCTCGCCCGATCGCATCGGTCGCCCGGGCGGGATGGAGGAAATCGGATTCATATGAATATTCTCGTTATCGGCAGCGGCGGCCGCGAGCACGCGCTCGCCTGGAAATTTGCCCAATCATCGGCGGTGAAGAAGATCTACGCGGCGCCGGGGAACGCAGGCATAGCCGCTCATGCCGAATGCGTCGGCGTCGACGCGGACGATCTCGACGGACTCCTGAAGCTCGCGCTCGAAAAGAAAATCGATCTCACCGTCGTCGGCCCGGAGGCCCCGCTCGTCGCCGGTATCGTCGATCTCTTCACTTCGAAGGCTTTGCGAATATTCGGATTCGACAGGAAGGGGGCGCGCCTCGAGGGGAGCAAGGTCTGGGCGAAGGAGTTCATGATTCGGTACGGCATTCCGACGGGGGAGTTCCGCGCGTTCGGCAACGCGGGCTCGGCGCTCAAGGCGATCGATTCGATGCAGGCGCCGTATGTCGTCAAGGCGGACGGACTCGCCGCGGGCAAGGGCGTCATCATCGCGAAGACGGCCCGGGAAGCGCGCGGCGCCATCGAGCTCATCATGAAGAGCCGCGCGTTCGGGGCGGCCGGCGAGCGGATCGTTCTCGAGGAGTTTCTGAGCGGCGAGGAGCTCTCGATTCTTGCCCTGTACGACGGAAAGAGCTATCGGCTGCTTGTGCCCTCGCAAGATCACAAGCGGGCGTTCGACAACGACGAAGGGCCGAACACCGGCGGCATGGGCGCGTACGCGCCCGTTCCGGTGTACGACGAGCGGTTTGCCGCGCGGGTGAAGAAAGAGATCATAGAGCCTACCTTCGAGGGAATGCGGAGCGAGGGGATCACGGGCGCCGGCGTTCTGTACTTCGGGATTATGATCACGAGCGAGGGTCCGAAGGTCCTCGAATACAACTGCAGGTTCGGGGATCCCGAAACGCAGGTGATTCTCCCGCTCTTCGCGGGCGATCTCGCCCAGGTGATGTTCGAAGCCGCGGATGGAGGGCTCGCAAAGGTGCCTTTCGAGAACAGCGCGGAGGCGGCTGCGTGCGTGGTCATCGCATCGAAGGGTTATCCCGGTTCGTACGGCAAAGGCTATCCGATCGACGGCCTCGAGCGGGCCCGCGAGGAGGGATGCATCGTGTTCCACGCGGGCACCGAGGCGAATGACGGCGCGATCGCGACGAGCGGCGGGAGGGTGCTCGGGGTGGCCGCGACGGGGCCTGCGCTTCGGGATGCCATCGACAAAGCCTACCGGGGGGTCGCCGCGATCTCCTTTTCCGGCTGCTTCTTCCGCAGCGACATCGGGAAGAAAGGATTGAGATAAGCGCATGAAACACGAATTGCAGGTCGCCGTTCTCATGGGGAGCGAATCCGATCGGGAGACGATGGAAGCGTGTCTCCAGGAGCTCGAGAAGCTCGGCATCGTCGCGGAGCTCGAGGTCCATTCGGCTCACCGGCAGCCGAAGCGCACGGTCGAATACGTCGAGGGAGCGCTCCAGCGGGGAGCGAAGGTTTTCATTGCGGGAGCGGGAATGTCCGCGGCCCTGCCCGGTTTCGTGGCATCCCTCACGACGAAGCCCGTGATAGGCGTTCCGCTGGCGAGCGGGCTTCCCGGCGGCATAGACGCGCTCTATTCGATCGCCCAGATGCCTCCGGGAGTGCCGGTCGCCGCCGTCGCCGTCGGGAAGGCGGGAGCCCGAAACGCCGCGATTCTCGCTGCGGAAATTCTCGCCCTGTCCGACGAGACGATCGCGAAGCGCCTCGAGGAGATGCGCGCGGAATGGCGCCGGAAGTGAGGGGGCCGCGCCGCGGGGAGACGCCGCCCGTATCCGGCTCTTTCGGGCGATCCTCCATTCGAAGCGCCGCCGCCGTGCTCGCGTCGGGCGGCGTCGCGGTGCTTCCCACGGATACGATCTACGGCTTCCATTGCGCCGTCTCGAATTGCCGGGCGATCGAGATAATCCTGAAACTGAAGAGAAGGCGCGCAAGCGGGGGATTCATCCTGCTCGCCGCGGACGCGACGATGGCGGGCACGCTCGTCGAGCGCTGGCCCGGCACGTCGCGGAAAACGCTCATTCGAATCTGGCCCGCGCCGCTGACCGCCATTCTTCCGGCGCGAAGCGCGCTCTCTCCGCTCATCTCGCCGGGCGGGAAAGTCGCCGTCAGGGTCCCCGCCCGCGCGGATCTGCGGGCTCTTATCGAAAGAGTCGGCGAGCCCATCGTCTCGACGAGCGTCAATCTTTCGGGACGCGAGCCGATGACCAGAATCGCCGACATCCGAAGGGCGTTTCCCGGTCTCGGCGGCTACCTGTCGCAACGGGGAAGATCGTCGGCGCTGCCGTCGACGATCGTCGATTTCACCGTCGACGCGCCGCTCCTCGTCCGCGCCGGCAGCTATCCCTGGCCGGCTCCCGGATGAACGGGGATCAGTCGTCGAAGCCGTCGAAGTGCCGGTCGCGGTATGCGTCGCAGCGCGAGCAGAGAAGTATCTTGTCGCGCTCTCCCCGGGAAAGGAATCCCGCGTACTCACGCCGCGCCGCGCCGTTCCATATCTCGAGAACGGTTTCGTTCGTTACGTCTCCGATCACCGCGCGGGCCGCGATGTCCCAGCAGCAGAGAACCGCGCGCCCGTCGGTATAGAAGAACATCTCCTCGCGCATCTTGATGCACGGTTTGCGGACCATCTCGACGCCGTCGTCCCATGGCCAGTGGTAGAGCGGCACGATGAGCGCCCGATCGGCCCGCGAGCTCCAGTAGTCGATGAAATCCCGCTGCTCGTGCCGGCTGGATTCCATGTCGATCATGCGTACTTCGGTCACAACGCTCCCGCGGGTCTGCGCGGCGGCCTCGATGAACCGGTTGACGTTGTCGACGACCTTGCGGTAATCGAGCCCGACGCGGCACGCCGCGAAGGTTTCGAGAGAGAACGCGTCGATGCTGAATCGGACGAGATCTATCCCCGCTTCGATGAGAGCAGCGCCCCGCTTCGCGTCGAGAAGGTTCCCGTTCGTGTTGATCTCGGCGCGCGCGGTCGAATCCTCCTTGATGTACTTGATGATCTTCGGAAGCCGCTTATCGATGAGCGCCTCGTTCTGGAGAAACGGGCGATACGTGATTCCGAGCCCCCGCGTGTCGTCGATGATCTTCTTCCAGGTCGCTTCGCCCATCACGACCGGCTTGCGATCGATCTGTTTCTGCGGGCAGAACGGGCATTCGGCATCGCAGCCGAGAATCGTCTCGATCTGGATATACCGCGGCTGCGCGGGCAATTTCAGGTGCTTGTTCAACGCTTACCTTTTCTCTCGAGATATTTTTCAATCAAATCTACGCAACGAAGAGCGGCTCCGCAATGATTTCGTATGAATTGCGCCGCCGAGGCGCCTTTTCCCTCGAGCTCGCTCCGGTCGGAAAGAAGGGCACTGCACTCCCGCGCGAAATCATCCGCCGTGCTCAGAATCGCGGCAGCCTCGAGCCGGACGAGCTCCCGTGCTTCGAAGGAGTTGTCGATTCGCGGCCCAAAAAAGACGGGAAGCTTGAGGACCGCGGGCTCCATCACGTTGTGCACCCCGGTCGTGAAGCTGCCGCCGACGTACGCTATCGCGCCGGCCCGGTAGAGCTCGGCGAGATAGCCGACGCCGTCGGCGACGACGACCGGTTCCGCGAGCCCGGCCTCGTCCTTCAAGCTCGAGAGCAGCCGGAAGGGGAGGCGCGCCTTTTCGAGCGTATCGTGGACCGCCTCCAGCCGCTCCTGCGTCGGTTCGTGCGGAACGATGATCAGCCCGGCGTCGGGATGCGCGCGCATCAGCGCCGCGAATCCCGGGATCACGATCTCTTCGTCACGCGGCCACGTGCTTCCCGCGACGATCCACGTCCTTCCGGCCGCGGCGATCCCCCCGGGGAGCTTCACGTCGGATGCGTCGATTCTCCGGCAGACCTGGTCGAATCTCGTGTCCCCCGCCTCGACGATCTCGACCGCGCCGCGGCTGAGCGCTCTGAAGCGCCCCGCGTCTTCCCCGGAGATTGCGGCGATGGCGTCGAGCGTCGAGTAGAGTTCGCCGTAGAAACTCCTGGCGACCGAAGAAAGCCGGCGCGAGCCGGGGGATAAGGTCCCCGAGACGAGAACCTGGGGAATGCCCCTCCGCGCGGCCTCGATGACGAGATTCGGCCAGATGTCGAACTTCACGTAAACGATCATGTCGGGCCTGAGCGTGTCGAGGCAGAATCGCATGTTGCGCGCCGTGTCGACGGGGAGGTACTCGATGAAACGTATCGCGCCGATTCTCCTCGATCGATCGAACCGCTCGTAATAGTTCATGCCGGACGGCGAGAAAAACGTGAGCGCCAGATCGAGCGATGGCCCCTTGTTTCGCGCGAGAAGATCCATGACGGGCTTCGCCTGCTCGAACTCTCCGACCGACGAGACGTGGAACCAGATCAGGCTTCCTTGCCGATCGAGCGCGGCAGCCTTTTCCTTCCAGCGTTTCCTGAACCCTTCGCGTCCCTTGAGCCCCTCGGCGATCTTTGCTTTGAACGGCGCCGCGGCGCGCGCCGCGAGAGCCGCAACGGGAAGAAGCGTGTTGTATAGGGCGAGCCTGAATTTCATGGGAGATCCCGCGTTTCTCCGAGCGCCTGGAGGAGCGCTTCGAGAGCCGTGGACGGTTCGATCGACGTGAGGCATTCCTTCGTTCCGTAGGGGCAGGTGCGTTTGCCGTTTCTCGAGCAGGGACGGCAGGGGAGCGTCGTTTCGAGCGCCCTGCTCGCGGGGAGACGCGGGAAATAGCCGAACTCGCGCACCGTGGGTCCGAAGAGGGCGATCACCGGCGTGCCCACCGCCTCGGCGAGGTGAAGCGGCGCGGAGTCGTTGGCCACGAGCGCCCTGCACCGCTTCAGAACCGCGGCGGACTCGATGATCGAGAGAGCGCCGGTGAGATCGAGGGGGGCGCTTCGGGAGAGCTCCGCCACTTCGGCGTTCGTCGCGGAATCCTCGGCTCCTCCGATGAGCAGAGACTCGCAGCCGCGGGCCGATGCCTCGAAGATCAATCGGGCGAAGCGCTCCGCGGGCCACCGCTTGGTCGGCCATCGCGCGCCCGGGGCGAACGCGACGAGCGGTCTGCAACCGCGCCCGGCACGCTCAAGAGCCGCTTCCGCGCTTTTCATCGCGCTTGGGGGCACGGGCAGTTCCGCGTAGGGCTCGCGCATTTCAGCGCCGATCCTCCGCGCAAGCTCCGCGTAGCGTTCGACCTGCGATGTAACGCGTTTGTATAGATTCGCTTTGCCGACGATCAGCGCGGCCTTTTTGAGCTCGTCCTTGTGAATCTGGAGCTTTCTCGGCGCGCGCAGCATATGGTAGAGAAGATTGCTCCGGATGACTCCGTGGGCGTCGATGATCGTTTCATATCCGGTGCGGCTCAGCGCCGAGCGCAGATCGACGATCTCGCGGAAATCGCCCCGTCTCATCGGGATGAGGGAGTCGACGAGGCCGCCTCCATCGAAGAGCCCCGCATACTTCTCCTTGCAGACGAGATGTATCTCCTTCGACGGGAAACTCGTGCGCAGCGCCCTCAGCATAGGCGTCATGAGAACGAGATCCCCGAGAGAGCCCAAGCGGATTATGCAAATTCTGTCTGAAGCCTGCGGCATCGCGATAATCTCCATCTTTTCAGGTCGAATATACGGGAAGGGGGGAATCAAGTCTAGAATTTTGAAAGAGATATATGCGCCTCACCGTGGCGCAGGGGGCTTGGTCGCCGGCATGGATAGTTTATTTATTTGCAGCAAATTGCATTAATGTGGAATTAATCATAAATGGGAAAATTAATTGTTGAAAATGGATAGTTTTTCTCTTACTATAGAGGTCGATCATCGTTTTCTTGCTTTTTTCAATCCATAGGGCAATGAGGGGAGAAGGCAATGAACGGCAAGGATGAAATCGGCGCACGAATAAAGCGATTCCGTCTCTCCAAGGGACTTACGCTCAAGGATATCGAGGTTAAGGCCAAGGTTTCTGCGACTCATGTCTCGGAGATCGAACGCGGAATGACCTCTCCTACCGTGGGGGCCCTGGCGAAGATAGCCGAGGCGATGGGTACCGACGTGGCATATTTCGTGGAGAAGCAGAACGCTTCGAAAGTCTCCGTCGTCAATAAGGCCAGGCGCAAGAGAATGCAGTTCAAGGATTGGGGCGCCACCTATTGCTCCCTCGCCAAGGATGTTCCTATGCCGAGGATTTCGTTCCTCGAGGTTGAGCTCGAGCCCGGCATCAAACGTCCCGAGGAGACGAGCACGCATGACGGCGAGGAGTTTGCGATGGTCACGAAGGGCGTCATGGAGATCATCATCGGGGATCAGAAGTTCATTCTCAAAGAGGGGGACAGCATCCATTACAAGGCGGCGAAGCCTCACGCAATGCGGAATATCGGCGACGCGAAGTGTCGCGCGATCTGGGTGACGCTCCCGCCGTACAGTTTGTAAGAGCCGCCGCGCCGGTGAGGAGGATCGTGGAGCAATGATATCGAAGGACGAAATCGGGAGACGGATCAAGAAGATTCGAGAGGAGCAGCATCTCACGCTCAAGAACGTCGAGGCGAAGGCCGGCATCTCCGCGACCCATATCTCCGAGATCGAGCGCGGAAAAACCTCCCCGACGATAGGCGCGCTCATCAGGATCGCGGATGCGCTCGAGAGAGAGCCCGCGTATTTCATCGAGGATGAAGAGTTGCGCGATGTTTCCTTCGTCGCGTACGAGGACCGCAAGCAGTGCACGCTCGGGCGCTGTCCGGGGACGGCCGAAATGCTCACGAAATCGATCCCGAGCGGCAAGATCAACGCACGGCTCATCACGATGTCGCCGGTCCCCCCGCAGGAGATTTCCGTCCACGCCCACGAGGGGGACGAGGCGGCGCTCGTTCTTCAGGGTAAAGTGCAGTTCAAGATCGCGGACAAAACGTACGATCTCGGAGAAGGCGACAGTGTCTATTTTCTCGCGAACCAGGATCACGGCTACGTGAACGCCTCGGGAACCGATCAGGCGAAGATGATCTGGTTCGCTTCGGAACGAAAGGTGGATTGACGGCGGTTGCGCGTCGCGGTCCCGGCGCCGCCCAAGTCCGACCCGGATCGAGAGCCGCGGGCCGTGCGGGGTCCGCGGCTCTTTCCATGGCTCCTTTTTCGTTGACGGCCTATCGCCGCTCTCCCTATAGTCGGACTCGATCATAAGGGAGGGATGGGCAATGGCATACAATTCCAACGATGAAGAACGGAACGCGTTTCTTTTCACGCACCTCGTCGCGATGTTCGAGACGCTCGCGCTGCAGCAGCTGGGAAAGCTTGTCAGTCCGATCACCGGAAAAGTGGAACGAGATTTGCATCAGGCGCGCATTACAATCGATATGCTCGTCATGATCCGCGAGAAAACGGCGGGTAATCTTGAGCCGGAAGAGCAGAGAATCATCAACGCCGTGCTCACGGAGCTCCAGATGAACTATCTCGACGAGTCAAAGAGGGGGAAAGAGGGCGGAGCGGGGGATATCGCCGAAGAAGATGGTACCGAAAAGAACACCTAGGTAGGATCGATTCGATCACGGATCTCACCCGGGAGGGAACAGTATGAAAACGATCGCACGCGTGATTCTCGCGGCTGTCCTCGTCGCTTCGGTGGCGGGTACGGCGCGCAGCCAGGATGCGTGGAAGGGAACGGATGGCTTGCTCCATGTGCAGGGAGCGAGCACGGTCGGAAGGGGCAAGCTCGTCTTCTCGCTCGGCACGTCGTATTACCGAAGCGGCGAGACGCTCACGAAAGGCCCCATGAGCCTCATCAACGGCACGTCGCTCAGCGAGGCGAATGTCAATTACCATTTCTTTCTGTCGCGCGCTGCGCTGAGCTTCGGTCTCAGCGATTACGTCGAATTCTCGGCGGCGCTCGAGGTGAGAAACTGGATCATGCAGGTCGGCGACGACGTCAAGGTGAAGGACGTGTTCGAGACGAGGACGCGCGGCGGCATCGGGGATACGGATCTGCTACTCAAGATCTGCCCGCCCGTTCCGACCAAGTATGTGAGCGTCGGGCTCCTCGGTGAGGCGAGCTTCCCGACGGGCCGTAAGGAAGCCGGCTTCACGACCGATAAGACCGATTTCGGCGCAAAGGGGCTCCTGACGTTCAATCTCGTCGATATGAAGAATTTCGTGCCCACGAAGCTGCACCTCAATCTCGGATACCGCTTCAACAGGAACGAAGACGCGGGATACGGCATTCTCTACGCGAACAATCCCGATTCGAGCGGCTTCTCTCCGCCCGCGTATCCGAAATCTCCCAAGGACAAGGGGTCCAATTTCAACGATGCCCTCCAGTTCGGCGTCGGGCTCGAATTCCTCGCGAAGGAGTCGAGCCTCTTTGTCGAGTTCACGTGGGACGACTACCTGAACGCGGATTTCGTCGAGCCGCCGATCGATGATACGACTACGTATTACCTCGCGGGAAACAAGAACGTCTATACGATCACGCCGGGCGTAAAGCTCATTTCCTCGACCGGTGTCGGCATAACGCTCGCCGCCGATTTCAGTCTGAATCCCGAGAGCGATAAGGCGTTCGTCCGTCCTCCCGACTGGGCCGTCTACTTCATACTGTCGATGGGCGGCAATGTGCTCCCGCAGGACAAGGACGCGGACGGCATCGAAGACAAGGTCGACGCCTGCCCCAACGACCCCGAGGATTTCGACGGTGTCGAGGACACGGACGGCTGCCCCGATCTCGATAACGACAAGGACGGGATTCCGGACAAGATCGACAAGTGCCCCGATCTGGCCGAGGACTTCGACGGGTTCCAGGATGAGGACGGTTGCCCCGACCTCGACAACGACGGCGACGGCATTCCCGATCTCAAGGACAAGTGTCCGAACGAGCCCGAGGATTTCGACGGCATCCAGGACGAGGACGGATGCCCGGATATCGTGCAGGACAGCGATAATGACGGCATCCCCGACGACAAGGACAAATGCCCGCTGAAGGCGGAGGACTTGGACGGCTTCCAGGACGAGGACGGCTGCCCCGATCTCGATAACGACCTCGACGGGATATCGGACAGCGTCGACAAGTGCCCGAACGAGCCCGAAACCTACAACGGCTATCAGGACGAAGACGGATGCCCGGACGAGCGTCCCATCGAGGAGAAGTTCATTCTCCGGGGCGTCAACTTCGAGAGCGGCTCGGCGGCGCTCACGCCCGATTCATACGGGATTCTCGACCAGGTCGTGAAATCGCTCAAGGCGTACCCCGAGGTGAGGGTCGAGATCGCCGGCTACACGGACGACGTCGGCAAGGACGAGTATAACCTGGGATTGTCCCAGCGCCGCGCCGAAGCCGTAAAGCAGTATCTTGCGAACTCGGGGCTCAGCGCCGATCGAATCGTCGCGAGGGGCTACGGCGAGACCAATCCGATTTCGACGAACAGCACTCCGGCGGGGCGCTCCGAGAACAGGCGCATCGAATTTCGCCGGCTCAACTAGATACTCTCGGGCCGTATGGCAGACACGCGAAGGGGGCGATTCGTCGCCCCCTTTTTTTTGTTCGAATCTCCGGGCTCTCGATGAGGGGCCGCTTGTTCGATCCCTAGGACCGCTTTCGCGCGGCGCGCCTCGGCCTCCGTGCCTTGCTTTTCTGCCAGAGGCGTTCCATCTCGTCGAGGCTCATGGAGGACAGCTTCTTTCCGCTTCTCTTCGCCCGCCGTTCGACCTCGCCGAAACGCCCGACGAACTTCTCCGTCGCGCCCTCGAGGACGCTTTCCGGATCGACCTTGAGGTAGCGGGCGAGGTTCACGACGGTGAACAGGATGTCGCCGACTTCGTCCTTGACCCCCGCGCGCGAGCCGCGCCGCAGCTCCGTCGTGAGCTCGTCGATCTCCTCGCGGAGCTTGTCGAGGATGCCCGTGCAGTCAGGCCAGTCGAAGCCGACCCCGGCTGCCCTTATCTGGACGGCGGCGGCGCGGCGAAGCGGCGGGAGCTTCGCGGGAATGTTCGAGAGGGCGCCCGAAGCGGGCCGTTTGCGCCTTTCCGAGCGCTTCATGCGTTCCCACTCGGCGAGGCTTTCCGAGCTGTTCGCCGCTCTGGTATTTCCGAATACGTGCGGATGCCGGGTGACGAGCTTTTCATGAACACGCGCGACGATCGCCGCGAGCGGCGTCTCCCTCTTCTCGAGGAGGAGCTCATGAATGAAGATGAGGATGAAGAACACATCGCCGAGCTCCTCTTCGACGTGACGCCAGTTCTTTCCCTTTTCGGCCTGGAGAAGCTCGTACGATTCCTCGATGAGGTAGGAGATCATGTCGTCGATATCCCGCTCGCGATCCCACGGGCAGCCGCCCGGACCGCGGAGAATCCGAAGCGTCTTCCGGAGCGCCGCTATCTCCGCGCCGATCGCGCGATCGGATGGTTCCATCGTTTACCCGCCTTCCCGCATGATGCGTCCGCGGAATCGTAACCGAAAACCCGTGCGAACACAAGTATGCGACCACCTCAAAACCATCTCAAAACCGCTGTTGCGCGGTTGCGTTTCTCCTGATACAATGAACAATTGCCCTTTGCATGAAAAGAGCGTGGGGTATGGACACGATTATCATCCGCGGCGCGCGCCAGCATAATCTCAAGAACGTCGATCTCGAGCTCCCGAGGCGCACCCTCATCGTTATTACGGGTGTTTCCGGTTCCGGCAAGTCCTCGCTCGCCTTCGACACGATCTTCGCCGAAGGCCAGCGGCGCTACATCGAATCGCTCTCCACCTACGCCCGGCAGTTCATCGAGAAGCTCGAACGCCCCGATGTCGACGATATATCCGGCCTGAGCCCCACAATCGCAATCAGGCAGAAGAACACGGTGACGAGCGCGCGCTCGACCGTCGGAACGGCGACGGAGATCTACGACTATATTCGACTGCTTTTCGCCCGCGTCGGCCGAACCGTCTGTCCGCGCTGCGGCATCGAGGTGCGCGCGCACAGCCCGAGCGACGCGGCGCAGGAGATCATCCGTCTCTTTGACGGAAAACGGATCAACCTCCTCATGTCGCTCGGCGCCTTCGACTCCGCGGAATGGAAAACGAGGCGCGGGTATCTTCTCTCGAGGGGATATTCGAGGCTTTTTGCCGGGGGGGAAGCCGTTCGCGTCGAGGAGTTCGCGATCGAAAAGGGCGTGCGCGCGGAGATTGCGGTGCTTCTCGACCGCATCGAGGCGGTCGAGGCGAACAGGTCCCGCATCGCCGAGGTCGTGGAGCTCGCATACCGCGAATCGTCGGGAAGCATCGAGATAGCGGAAGCCGGCGGCGGCGCGGCGCATCGTTTCACCCAGGCACCGCTCTGTTCCGCGTGCGGAACGTCCTTTGAGGCGCCGAACCCGCTCCTCTTCTCGTTCAACAGCCCCTACGGCGCGTGCCCCGATTGCCATGGATTCGGCGACCGGATGGAGTTCTCGGAGGATCTCATCATCCCGGACAGAAGACTATCGATAGAAAAACTCGCGATCGATCCGTGGTCGCGCGAGCGTTTTGCGTATTTTCAACACCGGCTGATCGAATTCTGCCGCGTGAAACACATTCCCCTAAGCGTTCCCTGGATGGATCTTCCCGGGGAATCGAGGAAGCTCATCTTCGAAGGGGAAGGAAAATACCTCGGCGTGATTCCCTTCCTCGAGAAGCTGCGGGAAAAGAGCTACAAGAAGGGGCACCGTTTCTTCACGCGGAAATACATGGCCTTCACGACGTGCCGCACGTGCGAGGGGGGAAGACTCAAGCGTGGAGCGTATAACGTGAGAATCGGGGACTTCACGATCCGCGACCTTGTCCGGATGATCCCTGCGCGGGTTCTCGAGGCGATCGAGGGGATACGCTTAACCGAGCAGGAGCGGCGCATCGCCAGGGATATCCTTTCGGAGATCGCGTCCCGTCTTCGGTTCATGATCGATGTCGGCCTCGGGTATATTACGCTCGACAGACTGACCCGCACGCTCTCGGGGGGGGAGGCGCAGCGCATCAATCTCGCGAACTCCCTCGGCGCGAATCTCGTCGACGCGCTCTACATTCTCGACGAGCCGTCGATCGGACTCCACGCCGCCGACAACGAGCGGCTCGTCTCGGTGCTCGGACGGCTCAGGGATCTCGGCAATACCGTTCTCGTCGTCGAGCACGATCCCGATATCATCCGCTCGTGCGATTACCTCGTTGACCTCGGACCGGGTCCGGGGAGCCTCGGGGGAGAGGTCCTCTTCAGCGGCACGATCGAGCAGGCGCGCACAGCGATCGCTCCGGAATCGAAAACGCTCGAATGGCTCTTTCGCGGGCGCTCGGGCGCGACCGTGTTGAAAAAGCAGCGCAGGCAATACGGCTCGATCGAGCTCAAGGGAGTCGCGGAGCATAACCTCAAGAACGTCGATGCGAGCTTTCCTCTCGGTCTTGTTACGTGCGTGACGGGGGTCTCCGGCTCCGGCAAGAGCAGCCTCGTCGTTGACGTCCTGTATCCGGTCGTATCGAGGGACCCGCTCTCGGCGAGCCGTCTCAGACTCAGGGGATGCGATGTCCGGGGGAAGCTCGATCGCGTGCTTCTCGTCGACCAGAGCCCGATCGGCTCCTCTCCGCGCTCGAACCCGATCACGTACATCAAGGGTTTTTCCTTCATTCGCGAGATATTCGCCTCCCAGCAGGCCGCCCGCATGCGCGGATACGACCCCGGGCGGTTCAGCTTCAACAAATCGGGCGGCCGCTGCTCCCGCTGCCAGGGAATGGGATTTCGCAGGGTTGAGATGCATTTCATGGCCGATGTTTTCGTCCCCTGCGAGGAATGCGAGGGAAGGCGCTACAACGCGGAAACGCTCGAGGTGCGATGCAAGGGAAAGGACATCAGCGAGGTCCTCGCCATGACGGTCGACGACGCGATCCGCTTCTTCGACGCGGCGCCGCAGCTGGGGGAAAAGCTCTGGATTCTCTCGAAAGTGGGGCTCGGTTATCTCACGCTCGGCCAGCCGTCGAACACCCTCTCGGGGGGGGAAGCGCAGCGGATCAAGATCGCCCGGGAGCTTGCCGAATCGGCCGGCCAGCGGAATCTCTACATCATGGACGAGCCGACGACCGGCCTCCACATGAGCGACGTCGACAGGCTCCTCGCCGTTTTCGAGGAACTCGTGACGGCCGGGCATACGGTCGTGGTCATCGAGCACAACATGGAGGTGATCGCCTGGTCGGATCGCGTGATCGACCTCGGGCCGGGTGGGGGGGACGAGGGTGGCACGGTTATCGCTTGTGGCTCGCCGGAGAGCATCGTACAATCGGATGCGTCGCTCACGGGAAAATATCTTGGCGCCTATCTCGCCAGATACGGAGGTCGCACGCAATGAGAATCCTGGTAACGGGCGGAGCGGGGTACATCGGAAGCGTCGTCACGGAGTTCCTGATGGCGGGCGCTCACGATGTCGTCGTCGTCGACGACCTGTCGACGGGACATCGCGGCGCGATCGGGAAGGGCGTGAGCTTTCGCGAGGGGACCCTCCTCGACGAACGTTTTCTGCTGCCGGCTCTCGACGGGATCGATGCCGTGTGTCATTTCGCCGCATTCTCGCAAGTGGCCGAATCGGTCGCCGATCCGATCGCCTATTATCGAAACAATATCGGCGGCGCCGTTTCGCTGCTGGCCGCGATGAGAAAGACCGGTGTGAAGTTCTTTCTCTTCTCCTCCTCCGCCGCGGTCTATGGGGAGCCCGACGAGACGCCCATCAGGGAGGACGCTCCCTTGCGCCCGCTCAACGCGTACGGCAACACGAAGCTCGCGATCGAGCGGCTTCTCGCCGACTGCTCGGCCGCGTGGGGACTGAAGGCTCTTTCGCTTCGCTACTTCAACGCCGCGGGCGCCGGGGAGAGCCACGGCGAGGATCACCGTCCCGAAACGCATCTCATTCCCCTCGTTCTCGACGTCGCTCTCGCGCGCAGGGACGAGCTCGTGGTCTACGGCAATGACTATCCGACGCGCGACGGAACGTGCGTCCGCGATTATATTCACGTGAAGGATCTCGCATCGGCGCACCTGCTCGGGCTCGAGAAGCTCATCGACGGATACGGGGGCGTCCTGAACCTCGGCAACGGCCGCGGCTTCACCGTTCTCGAGGTCATTCGCGCCGCGGAGAAGGTGACCGGCCTCGAGATCCCGTATCGTTTCGGCGAGCGGCGGCAGGGAGACCCGGCGGTGCTCGTCGCATCGTCGGATAAGGCCGAGAAGGATCTGGGGTGGAAGAGATTCTATCCCGGCATCGAAGAGATACTGAGAGACGCCTACACGTGGAAGCAGGCCCGTCCCGACGGTTACCCGGCGTGAGGGGGGAGTCTCCTGTTCCAGATTCTTGGCTAGCCCGATCGTTTTGGAGATGGAAATTTTCTTGCCAGAAGACCGCCGCTCGTGAGCATGCGTTTCCAGGTTCCTCCCGCCATCCGTCCCCTCGCCGGCCATCGCCGGTAAATTCAACCTATTGATAATAAACAAGATAAAAGGGAAATACCGGCGACTCGGGTCTCCCGGGGGGGATGTATCGAGAAAGCGCATCCATGGCATGTAAAATGCGTTTTGACAAGTGCATGGATAAATCACTCAAGATTCGGATTCTTAAAGCGATCGGTAACGATTCCGTCATGCCGGCGATTCTATCGAGCCTGATGGAGCGCACGAAAGCGGAGTTCTGCGCTTTTATCACGATGCGCGAGACGGAGCTCGTTTACATTATGGCCGAATCGAGGGACCTATCGCCGCACGTGCCCGAGATCAGGGACAAGCTCAAGAATACCTACCGCATGTTCACGAACGCGAGAAGTTCATCTACGCCGGCGGCGATCGAGAAGATCTTTTTCCGGGGAAACGGGATCAATGGATCCGGCCGGCAGAGCGGCTCGAGAATCGAGAGCTACTTTCTCGTTCCGGTCGCCTACGGCTCTCAGGTCAGGGGGGTGCTCTTCATCGGGAGCGTCAGGAAGGAAGCCTTCGGACGAAGGGATATAGCGCTCTTTCACAGCCTCGCGGATGAGAGGGACGAAAAGACTCCCATCATCTTCCAGGTCGGCGGCGAGAAAGAGATACTTGAACGGTTCCTCGACGCGCTTCCCTCGGGAGCGGCGCTCTTCTCTCCGGATGGCAGGATCGTAAGCGCGAACGGGATATTCAGGGAATTGCTGAACATAGACGGGGACCTTTTCGAAAGCGTG
>JBAZPL010000001.1:0-53332 GCA_041648155.1 Candidatus Krumholzibacteriia bacterium | reverse complement strand
CCGGGCCTTCGTCCTGACGCCCGGGACGCCCACGGAGCTTCATGCCGAGACGACAGCTCGTCGAAAAGATACTGGCGCTCAAGGCCGAGCGGGACGCGATCATCCTCGCGCACAATTACCAGCCGCCCGAGATCCAGGACGTCGCGGACAGGCTCGGGGACTCGCTCGATCTGAGCCGCTTCGCCGCCTCGGCGAGCGAGAAGGTGATAATCTTCTGCGGCGTGCACTTCATGGCCGAGACCGCGGCCATCCTTTCTCCCGAGAAAACGATCGTTCTCCCCGAGCCGAAGGCGGGCTGCCCGATGGCCGACATGATGCGCGCGGAGGACCTCGTCGCGCTCAAGAAGAAGCATCCCGGCTCGGTCGTCGTCACGTACGTGAACTCCACCGCGGAGGTCAAGGCGGAAACGGACATCTGCTGCACCTCGGCGAACGCGATGCGCGTCGTTCAGGCGGTGCCGGAGGGAAAGCCGATCATCTTCGGCCCCGACAAATATCTCGGGGGCTGGGTGGCCGAGCAGACCGGAAGAAAGCTGATCCTCTGGCAGGGCTACTGCCCCACGCACCAGAAGATACATCCCGAGCATATTCAGGAGCAGCGCAGGATTCATCCCGGCGCCGTCGTCATGGTGCATCCCGAGGTCAATCCGGCGGTCGCATCCATCGCCGACGCCGTGCTCGGCACGGGGGGAATGCTCGCCTACGTCGAGAGGAGCCTCGCGCGCGAATTCGTCGTCGGCACCGAGACGGGAATGGTCCATCGCCTTCAGAAGAAATTCCCCGATCGGGTGTTCTTCGCGGCCACGAAGCACGCGCTCTGTCCGAACATGAAGAAGATCACGCTCGAGAAGGTCGCGCAGTCGCTCGAGTCGCTCGGGCCCGTGATCGCCGTCGCGCCGGCGGTCGCCGACCGCGCCCGCCGGGCGATCCTCGCGATGCTCGATGTTTCGTGAGCAGGGAGCGGACAAACAGGTGAAGATGGTTTCGACTCCCCGCGAAAAGCGTCTTTTCTGCGCGATCTTCATGGGAGTCATCGCCCTCCACCTCATACTCATCCTATCCACCCGTCTCTATCCATTCACCGATATCCCCAATCATCTCGCCGCGGCGACGATCGTCCGCTACATCGGAGAGCCTTCGAACAGCTTTGCCGACTATTACAGCGTCGACGTCTTTCTGAAGCCGAACTCGTTTCACCCGATCTTTTGCAGCCTCGCTTTGTTTCCCTCGCCGGAGTTCGCCAACAGGGTATACCTTGCGCTCTATGCAATCCTGCTCCCCGTGTCCGTGTATCTCATCATCAGGAAACTCGGCGGCAATCCCTGGTTCTCGCTTTTGTCCTTTCTCCTCCTGTACAACTTTAACGTGAGCTGGGGATTCGTCGGCTTCTTCTTTGCGATTCCACTCGTGCTGTTCTTTTGCTATTTTTTCATCTTCGATGCGCGCGGGCTCGCGGGCGCCTCTCGAATTCTCTGGGCCGCCGCTTTCCTCGTCTTCATATACTTCGTCCACCTGCTCGCGGCGCTCTTTTGTCTCCTCCTCCCGTTTCTGGCCCCGGCGCCCGACAGCAGACGGATTTTTCGCGCACTGCCCGGGCGCCTTCTTGCCTCGCTGCCGCTCGTCGTCCTGCTTGCCGGATGGTGGCGGGGAGAAATGAGGGGCTATCCCGGTCCCGGAATCCTGCAGTTTCTTTCAGAATATTATAGGAATTCCTATCTCGAGTCGGTCATTCATCGGAAATCGATCTTTCTCTTCGACAACTACCATCTCTCCGTGGGGGCGAGAGGGTATTTCATCGCCGTGGTGTTTTCGCTGAGCATCGTCGTTCCCGCGGTCGTTCTTTTCTTTCGCGACCGCATCCGGGCAGGAAGAACGCGTTTCGGCTTCCCGCCCCCGCTCATTCTCGGAGCGTTTCTCTGCTGCCTGCTTCTGCCCAATGAAATCCCGCGCCAATCGGTGCTCTACGAACGATTCTCCTCGCTCCTGCTCATCGCGCTCGTCATCTACGCGGGCATGCGCGCGCCGGAGAAACTCCATCGAGCCGCCGTCGCCGGCATCGTCGCGATCAGTCTCCTCCATTATGCCCTTTGGACCGATTATTTTATCGATTTCAACAAGGAGAATGCCGGTTTCGACAGAGCCTTTCTGCGCCCCTCCGGAAACGACGGGAAGCTCGCGGGGCTCGTCTATGATTATGCATACCGGGGACGGACGGTCTTCATCCATTTCCCCAGCTACTACATCGTATGGGAGAAAGGCATCGCAACATCCAGGGTCGCCGAGTACCGTTTTAGCGCGATACGAAAGACCGCCGGCGGCCGCGCAATCCCCTGGTATCTCGAGTGGGTCGGAAAAGGGAACGCCTACGACGGCAGGTACCGCGACATGGATTACCTTCTGATCAGGGGCGGGAGCGCCCCCGAGGGATTCGCGCTCGAGAGGGCCGCCGGCAAATGGTCGCTCTACGGGAGAACCGCTCCCTTTCCATAGGGGGAAGCGCACCCCGCAGAACGCGCCCGCTCCATAAGGGGAAGCGCGCCCCGCGCGGTTCCGCCGTGCGCACTCACGAAAACAATTGACATCCCCGCGCGGTTCGCCTAAACAGGCTGTGTATTTATGGCTCCCCGACGTCACGAATAACTCTCGCAAGGAGGCGCCCATGAAACGCACGGCACTTGTGCTCGCACTCCTCGCCCTCGGCTGTTTCGCGGCATCGGCCGCGGCTGAGAATGCGGGGCCCGCGTACACGTTCAAGTTCAGCGGTTATTTCAAAGCTGACTTCGTCTACGACCAGACCCGCGTCAACTCGGGCAACTACGCGCTCTACGTTTCGGAGCGTAGCCCACTCAACGCGTCCGATAACGACATCATGAGCATCACGGCACGAGAGAGCCGCTTCGGGCTCGATTTTATGTGGAATGAGAAGGATATCCGGACCGACGCGCGGCTCGAAGTCGACTTCTACGGGCTCGGCGTTTCGCCGGCGAGCCTCAACTCGATGGAAAACAAGGCCGCGCCGATGCTCCGGCATGCGTACGTGAAGCTCACGAAAGGGCACTGGTCGCTGCTCGCCGGACAGACGAGCGACATCATTTCGCCTCTCGTTCCCAAAACGGCGAACTACACCGTTCTCTGGGATCAGGGCAACATCGGCTACCGCAGGCCGCAGCTCCGGGTCTCGACCTGGGCGGACCTGTCCGATCATGGGAAGGTTACGTTGACGGGCGGCATCTTCCGCACGCTCGGCGGCGACCTCGACGGCGACAAGATCGACGACGGCGCCGACTCGGGCGCTCCGACCTTCCAGGGCAGGCTCGCGATGTCGGCGAAGGTCCGCGAGAAGGGCACCATGGAGCTCGGCGTCTCGGGGCACTACGGCACGGAAGAGTACCTGCCCGGGAGGAGCTCCAAGAGCGTCGAGTCGTGGTCCGGAAACGTCGACCTCAGATTCGCGCCCTGCGATCGCACGGAGCTCACGTGCGAGCTTTTCGTCGGCGATAACCTCGGCGCCTATTACGGCGGCGTCGGGCAGACGGTGAATCCGTTGTGGAAGGAGATCGGGTCGCGCGGCGGCTGGGCGGAGCTTTCCTTCCGGCCCGTCGATGGGCTCTGGCTCAACGCCGGCTACGGCGTCGACAATCCCGACGACGACGACTTCGTCATCCCCGCCAACGAACCCAACGTAAGGAGCTTCATCGGCAGGAACTCGAACTTGTTCGCAAGCGTCATGTACGATCTCACGAGCACCGTCACCGCGATGGTCGAGCTCTCGCGGCTCAAGACGACGTACGCGTATCGGTGGATCGCCGGCGGCGACGAGCTCAGGTCAACGGATACGGCCTTCGACGATACGCGCATCCAATTCGCGCTCAAAGCGGCCATACGGTGATGCCGCTCGCGCTCAGGCCGACGGAGAGAGCACCCGGCACGAGAAGCGAAAGGCCTCCGAAACCGAAAGCAGCCCCCGGGGAATATCCCGGGGGCTGCTTCACTCAATAAGGCCTTCCCGTCTCGTCGAGGCTTCTCTGTCGTTTATCCGCCCAGGGAAATCATCACCATCGCTTGAACCGCAAGAAACGAACTTGTTGCGCTGCTCCCGATGACGGATTGGCCGCCTTCGTGAGCCCAATAGATATTGTACTACGCTCGAGCGCCAAGCCTTATCATCGATGCGACCGGTATTGCAAACCCCGCATTCGCAAAGCCGCCGAATCTGTTCTTTGTTTTGAATGTCTCCGTTTTCAAAGCGCCGGGGTCCCCTGAGGTGATATCGGAAATGCTCACCACATAGAGCCCCATCCCGGCGCCCCCGTAGAAAACCGCTTTGTCCATCACCCCGGTCTGCGCACGTAGCTCTCCGCACAAGGATATGATCGAAGCGTCCCCCCCGAATGCAGTGTACGTCGCGGGGTTTTTCGCTGTCGCCTTCAATGCATCGATATCAAACCCCAGCGCGCTATAGCTTGCGCTGAATCCGCCGCTTACGAATGGCGTGATTTCCATCAGAAAGGCGCCGTTCAGCCCCAGCCCCGTGTTCCAGCTATCCTGGAAATTCCCCACCGGACTCGCGATCCCCGCGCCCAACTCGAATCTCTTCTCGGCGGCGACGTGCCCGCCAAGGATCATGACGGCCGCACAGCCCCATACCATTCTCACTAGAGCTTTTTTCATCGCATGGCCTCCCGACTATTCGTGCACTTCTTTCCCGAGGCGGATATGAAACTGGTAGCTCGCGCCGTTCTTGTTCGGACACAGTCTCCAATAGTGATAATCCTCATGCGGATTGACCGTTACCGGGTCCCATACGTCCGTCGGCGTATCGATCGTTCCGCCGTTTGCATCCTTGAAATAGGTCCGTATTTCCAGGTGGAGGGTTTTTCCTCCCTTATTTCTGAGAATGACATGCGGTTCCATGAACCCGTTTTTCGTCTCGACCCATTCTTTCTGCCCGGCAAGTTGCGTAGCGGCCCACGTGTCGAGCATAACTACCGTTTCATTGTCCAGCACGGTGTTGGTATCTCTGACCCTCGGCCTCGAAGGACCACATCCGGAGGAAAGAAACGCAAGGCAAGAGAAGATCAGCGCGCTCCACAGAATGAAACGGCAGGTTCTCCGTGCTCCTTCATTTTTCTCCATACGGCGATCTCCTTTCGGTGAGCTCTTCATCCATTCAGGAAATCATCGGGCTTTTTCGTAACTCGCGGAACGCCACGAAGTCAAAACCACGAGCGCCCGCCTGTTTTCGGGAACGATAACGCCCGCCCATGTCTGAAAATACCCGCTCAATGGCTTCTGATTCTTGTCGTATGCTTTCACGCTGATATTATAGCTCCCTGGTTGCGTGGGAAGGTAGCCGACGTGAACGGTTCCGGGGAGCGTCGGCCAGAAGCGGAGATCCGCCTTTGTGCTCGGCGCAAAAAGCCCGAGAATCGGTATGGCGCTCATTGCCTTTGACGCCACCAATCGCGTAGCCTGCTTCTTCGCTTCATCCCCCATGCCCCCCTGATCCTTGAAATGCTCGTGCATATTATCCGTCGGGAACAAGGCCAAATGCGGGTCCGCCGGATTGATCGATGCCTCCCAACTCGCGACTTTAAACCCGAATTCGTCCCGTTGTCTGAATGCGCCCAGGAACATGTCCCCCTTCACCCGGGAAGCCTGCCCGGCAAACATCGCCACGATGATCCCCTGCCCCGCGGTGCCGTCGATCGATTCGAGGTATCCCTTGCCCGCTCGTTTCTCGATCTCTTCCTGAATCCGGGCGACGTCCGATCCGTTGCCTTGTTTCTTGAGCGCCCAATAGAGGGATGCGTAGGCGGGCACCAGATTCTCTTCGTGCTGGATTGCGCGCCGATACGCCACGACTGCGTCATCGAAGTTGCCCGTACGAGAGTAGCATTCTCCCAGCAAGAAGTTCGTGATTCCCATGTCCCCTCTTCTCGCTTCATCCTTGCTGAGATCCTCTTCGATGCTGCGTCTGAATCCAATCAGCGCATTCTGATAATCGCCCTTCATGAAGTAAGACGTCCCGAGGTAGAGGTATGCCATGCTGATTTCTACCGGATCCCCGACATATTGCTGGCTTGCCGCGCTCGTCACAGCGGCTCCCATCGTTTCGCCGGCATCGTGGATCCGCTCGGCATCCTTTACGCTTTGCATGAATACTTCAATAGCCCCGTCGTAATCGCCCTGCGAAAACCGATAAATGCCCATATCCCAGAGATAGAGGTTCTTCAATTTTCCGTTCTTCTCTGTTTCCTTCTGGGCTACCGGCGCGAGCACTATCTCCGCGGTGGCCGGATCGCCTTTGAAATAGGCCTGCTGTGCCTTCATGTACGGCGTTGCGCAACCCGTCCAGAGCAAAGCAGCGCCCAGGAGCGCCGCCAACGATACTCGCCTGATCATATTCATCTTCCTCCGGGTTATTGCATCCACCCTTTGGTGGTGAGCTTGCGGATTTCCTCGTTCGCGATCCAGGTGATGGTATTTCGCTCGGTATCCACGAGCTTCAAGGACAATTTGTAATAGCGCTGATCCTTACTGCGCGTATTTGTCCTGATCGAGGTGAGTTCGCCCGCCATGAGGAGCTTGACCCCCGCGGCTCTGCCGAGCTTCGTGGCTTCAGCATCAGATATGAGCCCGTCTGCCGCGAGCTCGGCCTCTTTGATGCTTTCGTCAAGGAGTTTCCGATCAACGAATTCGAACACGCCCGCGCCGCTATTGATTATAGCTTCGGTGATCTTGTCGCCGAAGAGCGCGTCGGTGTTGATGAACTCCGATGTGCTGTTTACGATCGGCAGCAGAGAAATGGTGATTGGCTTCTGGTATCTTCCTATAAATTCGGCGGCCAGCAGATTCGCAATAATCTTGTTCGCGAGGAGCTTGACGTCCGTATCGCTCACTCCCGCCGTCAAGTCGTCAATCTGGTCCGTGCTCTGATACTTCGACGTGCCCGCGCATCCATTCAAGACAAGAAACGCGATAACGAGCCCCAGTACGGATCCCTTGCTCGCGCATAGTCTCATGTGGCACCTCCCAATCCTCGGGTCTCAATTCAACCTGTCGGAAATCTCTTTTGCTTCTTTGGCCGCGGTTTCCGCCACCGTCAAAACGGCGGCATTGAACGCAAGCCGGGAATCGAAATCGGCTTTCGCCTGCCTGTACGTCTTTGCCCAGATCACGGACCCGCGCGCCACGTCCATGAGCCGAAGGTTGCCCAGAACGTTCACCGAACGCAGCCGCTTGCGGGCTCCCTCGGCGTCGCTTTGGACGGGATTCTCTATGCCGGTGAACGTCCCGACGATCACGTGGGTCATGCCTTTTTTCTTGGCTTCGGCCAGCACCGAGTCCTGATTAATGTGCCAGGTTAAATCTTTGAACTTTATCGCGTCATCAGCGATGGTGACGGTCGGCGCGGAGACAACGCCTCCCGCAAGCCAGGAATTGATGGCAGTCACTATTATCTTTCGGTCCTTCGTCATTTCCTCAAGAATCCGCACCGTTTCATTCGAGGTGAGCGGCACCTTGTCGAATGCGACGACTTTTTCGAAAAATGGCATGAAGGCGTTCGTCATTTCGGTGCCCGCCGCCCCCGATACCGTGTGGTAGCCTTCGATATTCTCATAGGTATATATCCCGAGATAGCCCCCCTTCTTTTTTTCGATTGCCTCGCCCTGGGACGAGTACGTCAGGACAATGGCCACGACAGAAAAGGCAACGACCAGTACATCCCGGCAACGCATGCCGCACCTCCTCGAATTTGACGGCCCAATCCTTTTCTCTATCCCCACAACCGCTTGTCGCGAGATTCGCAGGCTGCGCGTAGCTTGTCAAGATACAATCGGCAGATCCTTCATCCCGAACCGCTTCGCCTCCGCCGACATGAGCTCTTTGAGATGCGCGTGGATTTCCGGATCGAGCGGCTCGCTCTTGTGCGCCGCGAGAATCTTCTCGACGCGCTCGGTGGCGCGCATCGCGGCATCCTTCGATCCCTGCTTCTGCCACTCGTCGAGGGCGTTGCGATCGATCACCTCGTCGGGATAATAGACTTCCTTGCGGAACCATTTCATCGTGTGGGCGAGCGAGAGGAAGCTCTTGCGCTCGATCCCTTCGCGCATGAGGTCGAGGGAAACTATGGGGTCGTCGCGAAGCTCGATCCCCTCAACGAGCCTGAGCGCCATGCCGCAGGTTTCGTTGTCGAGAACGAGCTTCTCGAGGCTCTGACACGACTCGAAGTCCAGCATGCCGGGTCCGGAGATATTGTTGATGCCGGAGAGCGCCGCGATCACGGCGCCCATCGCGCTTTCCATCCCCGCCTGATAGTCGACCGTCTTCGAATCGCTCAGCGCCATGTACGCCTGCACGGGAAGCCCGAGGTGCTTTCCGATCTCGGCATAGGCGCCGTCGATCATCATCGTCTCGATGGCGCCCATCGGCGTCGTGCCCTTGCGCATGTCGAAGCACGCGGGGGATCCGCCGTAGATTATCGGGGCGCCCGGCGTCGCGAGCTGGTGAATGACGACGCCGCTGAGCGATTCGGCGCAGTGCTGCACGACAGCGCCGGCGAGGGTGACCGGCGAGGTGGCACCGGTGAGCGGCATCGAAATGAGCTCGGCGACGATTCCCGTCCGCGCGCAATCGATGAGGGCCTGCGCGGTGAGGTCGCTCCACTTGAGCGGGGGTGAAGGGCAGCAGTCGAAGATCGCCATCGGCTTCTCGCGAAGCTTCTCGGCGTCCCCGGCGACCGTCGAGAGCATCTCGTGCATCACCTTGAATGCGTCGACGAGGAAGGTGCCGGTCACGACCGGCTTCACCGAATACTGGAGCGCGATGAAGAGCCGGTAGCGGTCCTGGATCTCCTGCGGCACGTCCCCCGCGATGAGCCCCGTGCTCTGCGCGGCGTAGCCCGGGAGCGCGTCGATGAGCGTGGCGAACTTCACGAGGTCGGCCGTGATGGGTGTTCGCGCCCGCTTCTCCTTCGGATCGTAGATGCGCAGCGCCGCCGAGCCAGGATTGAAATGCACGCGGTCCCCACCGAGATCCATGACCTGCTCGCCGCTGCGGTTATAGAGCGATACCCTGGAAGGCGCGCTCTCCACGGCCTTCTCGACGAGCCCGGCCGGGATGCGCACCTGGCGGCTCTTTTGGTCGATGCGGGCGCCCGCGCCGTCGAGAAGCCGCAGCGCCTCGTCGTTCTCGACGAAAACGCCGATCTCCTCGAGGATCCGCTTCGCCTCGTCGACGATCTTTCTTCTCGCCTTCTCCGTCCACCAGGTTATTCGGGGATTCATGTTTTTCTCCAATTCGGTCCTCCCTCTAATCCAACCGGTACCGACAATCCTTCCGACCGCAATTCTCGCACGAGTTCTCGCTGCGAAGCCTCCCGGGCTCCGCCGCGACGTGCATCGCGAACGAGACCGACTTCCGCGGCGACATCATGAACGTATCGCTCAGGTGCACGCCGATCCGCTCAGCGGGGAGCAGCTTGAAAATGGACGCCTGCTCTCGCACGTCCCAGTCGCCGTAGCCCGGGCTCGCACGGCACGACGTCTTGAGCCCCTCCCGCGCCGCCTCCGCGGCGATCGTCGCGTCGATGTGCGCCGCGGCCGATTCCGCCGCGACCGATCCGATCGCGTCGAGCACGACCGCCTTGAGCAGCTCGCCGCTCGTCGAGAGTCTCGTCACCTCGGCCTCGAGCGCGGGGCCTATTGTGCAGACGCAGAACGCCATCCGGTCGAGGTGCGCGAAAATCGTCGAGCCGGGGAGCTCGCGCCCGGCGGCGTATGTATATATCCCTTTCGGAACGATGAGGCGCTTCGCCGCCCCCGTTGCCTCGCCCAGAATCCCGTCGTAGCGCCCTGCGGGAGCGGGCCTCCCCGCGTCCTTGGAGCCCAGGAAGCGCCGCACCTCCGCGGGATCTATCGCGACGTCGAATTTTTCGAGAACGACAGGCTCCATCATTTTCCATGTATGAGTGTCGCGTGGACCTCTCGGATGAACTCGGGCGTCGTGCCGCAGCACCCGCCCACGGCGTTGGCCCCCGCGGCCACGATCTTCACCGCGTCAGCAGCGAATTCCCGGGGGCGCTGCTTATACACGGCGACGCCGTGCTCCATAACGGGGCGCCCCGCGTTCGGCTGAAACGCGAGCGGCGCATCGGTGAGAAACCTGAACTCCTCCGCAAGATCGATCATGTCGCCGCTCTGGAGCGTGCAGTTCGCGCCTATGACACTCGCTCCTTCTTTGAGCAGCGTTTCGACGGCCTTGTCCGTCGTGTCCCCCATCATCGTGAAAAAGCCCCGGGGCTTGCGGTCGAAGGTGAGCGTGACGACGGCGGGGAGATTCGACACTTCCTTCACGGCGCGCAGCGCCTCGACGGCCTCGCGGAGATCGTACATCGTCTCAATAATGAATAGATCCACGCCGCCCGCGGCGAGCGCCTTCGCCTGCTCGCGGAAGGCCGCGCGGGCCTCGTCGGCCTTGAGGGCGCCGACGGGCGGAAAGAAGAGGCCCGTCGGGCCGATGTCCCCCGCGACGAATCTCTCGCGCTTTCCCGAACGCTCGAGCGCCTTCCGCGCGACCTCGACGCCCTTCTCGTTCACTCGCGCCGCGTCGAGCGACTTCCCGGCCTCGGAGGCGCCGAGCTTGAGACGGCTCGCCCCGAAGGTCGCCGTCGTGATGATCTCGGCGCCCGCCTCGAGATACGCGGCGTGCACCTCGCCGATCTTCTCGCTCTTCGAGAGAACCCACGCCTCGGGAATCTCGCGCTGGGTGAGCCCCGCGGCGATGAGCATGCTCCCCATGCCGCCGTCGAAAAGGACGACCCTGCGCTTTATCGTTTCGAGGAAATCGTGTTTCTGCATCGCGCCCCCCGGATCTCCCGTGCCGCCTGTTCGATATTAGTCGCGCGAGCCCATGAGGCTCTGCGCGAGGGAAACGGCCGCAACCGCGTCTCCGGCGTAGCCGTCGGCGCCGATCTCGCGCGCCCACTCGTCGCTGCACGGAGCGCCGCCGACCATAACCTTCACCTTGCCCTTGAGCGAGCGTTTCTTGAGCTCATCGACGACGCGCCTCTGCCCCGACATCGTCGTCGTGAGGAGCGCCGATACGGCGATGCAGCCCGCGCCGCGCGCCTCGACCTCGTCCACGAATTTCACAACCGGGACGTCGGCGCCGAGGTCGGTGATCTCGAAACCGTTCGCCGAGAGCATCGTCGCGACGAGCGTCTTCCCGATATCGTGAATGTCCCCCTCGATCGTTCCGATGACGACGTGGCCGAGGGATTTCGGCCGCGCCCCGCTCTTCGCGAGGGCCGGATGAAGAACGGCCATCGCGCGCTTCATCGCTTCCGCGCCCATGACGAGCTCGGGAAGAAAAAGCGTGCCATCCTCCCAGAGGCGGCCCACCTCCTTGATTCCCTTCACGAAACCCATCTCGATGACCTCGAACGGCGGATATTTCTTGTCGAGCGCCTCGCGGGCAAGCTTCTCGGCCGCATCCGCGTCCCCTTCGAGCACCGATTTTGCGCAACCATCGAGGAATGCCTGCATCAATATCCTCCTTACGCTATGGTAGAGTAATAGATTAGCGGTCTTTGGCCCCGAAATCAAGCGCCAAGTGAGCGCGCGGCGGGCATGATAAAGGCCGGGTGCCCAGGGTACCTCCAACACCGAAAGGTCAACATACCCCCACGAAGGTCGACCTTAATCGGAGGTGGTCACCCGGCCTTAATACAGGGGCCGGGGGTTCTACGTTTCCATTTGCTATCTAATGGAACATCAAAGTTCTACTTCAGTGTCCCGCCAAACGCTCCTTCGATGGCGAATCTCGGCTCGATATCGACCGGGATCCCCTTGAGATTGTCGAGCTGGGCCTTGAGCTCCGGGTCCATCTGGGCGTATTTCTCCATAAAGGCCTTCGCCCCGTCGTAATCGCCGCGCGCCTCGAGCGTGAGGAGCTCGCTCGCGCACGCCTTGACCGCATCCTGAATTTTGGTGAAATCGACCGACCAGTACCCCGTGGCCGGATCCCTGACGTAAGCGCCGCGTTCCCTCAAGTAGTTGAAGATCGCCATCACGGCCTTCCCGTGTGCCTCACCGACGCCGAACCTCACGGACCGGAAGAAGCCGGCCAGATAGGTCACCGCCGTCTCCTTCGCGAGCGCTTCGGGGAAAAACCCTTCATTTACAAGATAATAAAAATTGTACTCCCCCACAACATCGGCTTTGGCCTCTTCGATCCCCGAATAGGTCTCGCGGAGCGCCTTGTTGACGGTGGTCGTCGAGCCGTCGGGGAGCTTGATCGTGCCGGGGCCGAGGCCGTGCGAGATCTCGTGCAGCAGGATCTCGTTGAAATAGGTGTCGAAGGTGACGTACGGGAGAAGCTCCGGCGCAATCACCTGCTGCGCGATCGGCATGAGTATCTTCTCGAATTTGGCCTTGCAGATGTTGCGGAGCATCACCTTTTTGCTCCCCTTGGCCTCGCGCACGCGCTCGTCGTTCGGCAGGTTGAAGGCGATCGTCTGCACGCCCGCCTTCGTGTCGCCGGCGGAGAAGATCTCGTCCCCGACGGAGAGCGGCGACTCCATCCCGCGAGTCGTGTTCTTGTACTGATCGGGGATGGGCAGATTCGCCTCCATCTTCGAGACGTACGCCTTGAGCCCATCGAGCTTCTTCGTCTCTTCGGGATCGCGCACGCAGAGGAATGCCTCGAAGGCGGCCTTATAATTGAAGAGGTTGTCCTCATAGACCTCGTAGGGACCGATCGTGATGTCGATCACGTTGTCCTTCACGTCCATCCAGGCCATGTCGCTCTCGAAATAGTCGTCCGAGAGGAACGCCTTGGCGCGGAGCTTGAGGAAGTTGGCGAGCGACTCGTTGTCGACGAGCGCCGCTGCTTCGTCGAGAAGGCGCGCGGCCTCCGTGAGCAGCTCTGTGTATTCCTTCGAATAGGGAACGGCCTCGAGCCCTTTGTCCTTCGTCCGCTTGATCACGGTGAAATTGCTCTCGAAGGCCGCCTTGTCCGCCGGGTGATTCTTGACCCAGTTCTCGAACTCCTCCTTCGTCATATCGGGAGGATAGAAGTTCGCGCCCGCGGGCTTCGCGTCCTTGACGAGGACGGGGGCGTTGTCGTCGAGGCGGTCCCACGGCCCGAAGTTGCGCCAGAAGAACCGGGAGAGCTCCGGGTTCCCTCGGCGGCCGATCTCGTCGCGGAGCTCGACGTTCCGCGCCCAGACCTGGCGAACGAACAGCTCGTCCATGATCCGCGACGCCTCGTAGAGCTTCTGGAGGGCGGGCCTGTTCCGCTCCCCGATGACTTCCCATGGCACCTCGATGTCGTATGTCGCATACGCTTCGAGCCGCTTCCCCGCATCCGCCGCCGGCTCGATCATAATTTTCTCCTTTTTCGCGCAGCCGCTCCACGCCGCGAAGGCGAGGAGCGCTAGTCCGACGAACATCAGTCCTCGTGTCATAACGAGTCTCCTCCTTTCGAGCACCCTTTCTCCAAACTGTCTCGCGCCCAAGGGTACGACGGATCCGCCCCCGCATTCAACCCGATTCAACCCGAATTGGGCCTTGACGGAGCCCCGGCAGGGTGCTAGCGTCGTTCCTCACGAGCGGCGCGCCAGCCAAAAGGCCCTTCGGGAGCGCGCCCACAAGGGTTTTCCGGTTACGGAAGAGGGGGATGACTGATGGATTCGAAGGTGCTCAAGAAGGTGTACGCGAAGGTCGAAACCTATCGCGACGAGATGATCGCTCTCCAGACGCAGCTCACCGCCATACCGGCGCTCGCGCCCGTCAACGACGGCGAGGGGGAGACGAAAAAGGCCGCGTTCTTCAAGGGCTGGCTCGAGAACGAGAAGATTTTCGACAAGATCGACCAGTACGACTCGCCCGACCCGACCGTTCCTTCCGGTGTCAGGCCGAACCTCGTCGCCCTGATGAAGGGAAAATCGTCGGCCCGGCGCGTCTGGGCCATGGGGCACCTCGACATCGTCCCGCCCGGGGATCTGAACAAGTGGACTGGCGATCCGTACAAGGTCAGAATCGAGGGGGGCAAGATATACGGCCGCGGCGTGGAGGACAATCAGCACGGGATCGTCACGCCGCTCTTCGCGGCGAAGGCGCTCCGCCAGCTCGGCATCGTTCCCACGTATGACGTCGGCCTCATCCTCGTCGCCGACGAGGAGACGGGGAGCAAGCACGGCATTCAGTTCCTCCTCGAAAAGCACGGCAACCTCTTCCAGAAGAACGACTTCATCGTCGTTCCCGACGCCGGAGCGCCGGACGGCACGATGATCGAGGTCGCCGAGAAGTCGATCTTCTGGCTCAAGATCGAGACGAAGGGCAAGCAGTGCCACGCCTCGACCCCGAAGCAGGGGATCAACGCGCACCGGGCGGCCGCGCACCTCATCACGAAGATCGACAAGCTCTACAAGCTCTTCCCGCAGAAGAACAAGGTTTTCGATCCGCCGATCAGCACTTTCGAGCCGACGAAGAAAGAGGCGAACGTCCCCAACATCAACACGATCCCCGGGGACGACGTCATCTACATCGACATGCGGATCCTCCCCGAGATCAAGGTCGAGGCCGTGTACACCGCGATCAAGGGGATGATCAAGGAGATCGAGGAGAAGTTCGGCGTGAAGATCACGACCGACGCGGCGCAGCGCGAGGACGCGGCTCCGGCCACGCCGCCCGATGCACCGGTCGTCATAGCCCTTTCGGCCGCGATCAAGGCGGTCTATCGCGTGAAGGCGAAGCCGAAGGGCATCGGAGGCGGCACGGTGGCGGCGTTCTTCAGGCGCCACGGCTTCGGCGCGGTCGTCTGGTCGAAGATCGACGAGGTCGCGCACCAGCCGAACGAGTACACGATCATCGAGAACATGGTGGGAGACGCGAAGGTATTCGCGCACCTGTTCCTCCAGGAGTAGCGGCGCTCGCCGGCATCCCCCGGGATCCCGCAGGGTGAGGGCTCCGGCATCGGAGCCCTCTTTTATTGACTGGCGGCGGGGGCGCATGGTACGCTTCGCCCCATTCAGTGTGCGCCGCCCCATAAGCCGGAGGGACCTTTGAAGCCGTTTCTGCTGAATGCCCTGCTGTGCGCCTTGTTTCTCGCGCTCAGCTTCCTCTATTTCCAGATCGCCCTCGACAACGGCTTCTGGCACGGCGACGATTTCGGCTACCTCGCGCACAACCTCCACATGACGGAGACCAAGGCCGCCCTCTTCGACAACGCGCAGCCGTACAAGTTCCAGCCGCTCGTCTACGGAGTGTCCTATTTCCTGTTCGACCGTTTCGGGTTCGAGCCCCGGGGCTACTTCCTTTTCAACCTGTTGCTCCACGGCCTCAATGCGTTTCTCGTATATCTCCTCGTGCAGACGCTGCACCGCGACCGCACGGTCGCGGTGCTTTCGGGGCTTCTCTTCGTCTTCACGGTCGGCAATTTCGGCAAATCGATCATGATCATGTCGGGGCTCGAAGACCTCCTCATCACGACACTCACTCTTTTCACGATGGTTTTCTATTTCAGGACCGAGCTCGTCGGCGGGGGCAAGATGCGGTCGCCGTGGTATCTGCTCTCGCTAATCTTTTTCATCGGCTCGATGTTCACGAGGAGCACGAGCCTCTCGATCCTCGGCGCCTTTCTCGCGTTCAATTATTTCTTCCGGAAAGAACGGGGGCGCCGGGTCATCAGCCCGAATTTCATTCTGCTTCTCGTGATCGCGGCCGCGGCGCTCATACTGAAAACACAGATCTTCCACTATTCTCCGTCCTTCTACACGGAGAATCCGGGACCGATCAAGTACGTCCTCTACGCCGCGAAGAACGTCATCAGCTATCTCGTGCGAATGATCTTTCCGATCCACACGTCGCATCTCGTCGCGCAGGCGGGCCCGGTCGTGCGGCTCGTGTACGGCCTGGCCACGGAGATCCGAATCGCCATCGCGCTCACGGTTGTCTCCTATTCGTTTTTCGGCTTCATCTTCGGCAACCACACGATCCGTTTCTTTATCGCGTGGACCTACATCATGCTGCTCCCGTTCGCCTTCTTCCAGTTCCCGGCGGACTGGCTCAACATCCGGCACCTCTATCTCGTATCGATCGGATTCGTCCTCGTGCTCTCGGCGGGCGCGGTCTACTGCTCGCGGCTCATCGCGCACCGGGGGTGGCGGCGGCTCGTGCCTTTCGTGGTGCCGCTGTTCTTCGTGATCCTTGCGCGCTTCATAGCCTTGCAGCTCGACCACAACTACGCCATCAAGGCGGCCAGTCCGGCCCTGTCCTCGCAGCGCTCGGAGATCGTCCGGAGATATCCGTTGGTCACGATCGACGGAGACAGGCTGCGGTTCAGGCGGGACATGCCGCCCGGCTCACGATGACGGCGTGACTCGCAGACGAACGGCGCGCTCCCTCTCGAGAATCGCGAGCTCCCGCTTCCGCACCCGCACCCTGAAAACCATGCGGCCCCCCGCGAGCTTTCGCGAGAGAACCTTCGCGGATCGTTCGATCAGGGCGATGGCCCGGCCCTCCTCGGGGGAGACCAGGACCTCCGCTTCGACGAGCTCTTTGCCGAGGTGGGACTCGACGATCTCGAGAAGCGCGTCCGCCCCTTCGCCCGTCGCGGCGCTCGTCAGGACGGCATCCGGGTGCTTGACGCGGAGCGCGTTCCTACGGCCGGCGTCTTCGATGAGATCGATCTTGTTGAGGACGAGAACGGTCGGAACGCGCGAGGCGGCGGCGCCCGCATCCCCGCGACTGCCCTTTGCCAGAACGTCATCGAGAACGGCGTTGACGACGTCGATGTGCTCATCGCAGCGGTCGATCGAGGCGTCGGCGACGTGGAGAAGCAGATCCGCTTCCCGCACGTCGAGGAGCGTCACCTTGAAGCTGTCGACGAGGTGGGTCGGGAGCTTCCTGATGAATCCGATCGTATCGGTCAGGAGAAACGCCTCGCCTCCCGGGCTTGTGACGCGGCGCGTCGTCGAGTCGAGGGTGGAGAACAGGCGGTCGCTCTCGAGGACGCCGCTCCCCGCGATCCGGTTGAGGAGCGTCGACTTGCCCGCGTTCGTATACCCGACGATCGTGACGGTGAAGATCCCCTCGCGCCGCTTGCGGCGCTCCCCGGCGCCGCGATGAATCTTCTCGAGCTCCCTCTCGAGGCCGGCAATCCGGTCGCGGGCCCTGCGGCGATCGACCTCGATCTGCGTCTCGCCCGGGCCCCTCGTACCGATGCCCCCCGCCTGGCGGGAGAGGTGCTCCCAGAGGCGCCTGAGCCGCGGCAGCGCGTAGTTGAGCTGCGCGATCTCCACCTGGATCCGCGCCTGCCGCGTGCGCGCGCGCCGAGCGAATATGTCGAGGATGAGCTCCGTGCGATCGATGACGTTGACTTCGAGAATCTTCTCGATGTTGCGCGCCTGGGCGGGAGTAAGATCGTCGTCGAATATAACGATGTTCGCGCCGTGGTCGTGGATCTCCCGGGCAAGCTCCTCGATCTTGCCCTTGCCGATGAAGGTCGTGCCGTCGACGCGCGTGCGGGACTGCAGTATCCGCCCGACGACCTCGGCGCCCGCGCTGCGGGCGAGGAGATCGAGCTCGGCGAGGTTTTGGATCTCGTCTTCGCGCCTGGCGCGGGGCAGCGTTATGCCGACCAGGTAGGCTCGCTCGAGCGGGGCTGTCGATGGCGTGATCCGGGTTGAGCGCATCTACTTCTCTTCCGGCTCTCCGCCAGTTTCCTCTTCGGCCGCCTCGGCCTCTTCGTCACCGGCCTCGTCGCCGATATCTTCCCCGTCCACCTCTTCCCCTTCATCCCCTTCCGCGATTTCGCCTTCCGGAATCTTTTCGCCGGCCATGAGCGTGACATCGACGACGGCGTCTCCCTCGGCGAGGCTGATGAGCTTCACGCCCTTCGCAGGTCTCCCGAGAATGGAGATGCTGTTGACCGGGGAGCGTATGATGATCCCGTTGCGCGTGATGATCATCACTTCGTCCTCCTCGATCACTTCCTTGACGGCGACGAGATCGCCGTTCCTCGCGTCGGTGGAGATGGCGACGACGCCCTTGCCGCCACGCTTGATATTTCTGAAATCGCCAATTCTCGTGCGTTTGCCGTAGCCGTGCTCGGTCACGGCGACAAGCTCCCCCCCGCGCTTCACGACGACCATCGACACGACGTTGTCGTCCTTGTCGAGCTTGACTCCCGTCACGCCCTGGGTCGAGCGCCCCATGTCGCGGACGTCCTTCTCGCCGAACCGGATAGCCTTCCCCTTGCGCTTCGCGAGGATGATGTCGTCGCTCCCCGAGGTGAGCTTCGCCGCGATGAGGCTGTCCCCCTCGCGGAGGATCACCGCGATGATGCCGCCGCGCCGCGGGTTCGCGTAGGCGGAGATGTGCGTCTTCTTGATGAAGCCGTCCTTCGTCGCGAGCATGAGATAGGCGTCCTGTTTGAAATCGCCCACGGGGACGAAGGCGGTGATCTTCTCGTCGCGCGACATCTCGAGGAGGTTCACGATCGCCTTGCCGCGGGCGAGACGCCCGCCCTGCGGGAGCTCGTGCACCTTCACCCAGAAGCACCGCCCCTTGTCGGTGAAGAAGAGCAGGTAGCTGTGCGTCGAGGCGATGAAGAGATGCTCGATGAAATCCTCGTCCTTCATGCCCATCCCGGAGATCCCTTTCCCGCCGCGGCGCTGGCGCCGGTAGGTCCCGGTCGGGATGCGCTTGATGTAGCCGGTATGGGTGATCGTGATGATCATGTTCTCTTCGGCGATCAGATCCTCGATCTGGAACTCGCCTTCCTGGTCGACGATGTCGGTCCGGCGCTCGTCGCCGAAGCGGGTGTTGAGGTCGTCGAGCTCGTCGCGGATGATTCCGAGGAGCCGCGTGCGGCTCTCGAGGATCGAGCGGAAATATTCGATCTTCTTGATGAGCTCGAGGTATTCGTCCTCGATTTTCTTGCGTTCGAGACCGGTGAGGCGCTGGAGCCGCAGGTCGAGGATCGCCTGAGCCTGGATTTCCGAGAGCTTGAACGTCTTCACGAGCCCCTTGCGGGCCTCGTCGGGGGAGGCGCTCTTCTTGATGAGCTGTACGATCTCGTCGATATGGTCGAGCGCGATCTTGTACCCCTCGAGGATGTGGGCCCGCTCCTCGGCCCGGGCAAGGTCGTACTTCGTGCGCCGGGTGATGACCTCCTCGCGATGCGCGAGGAAGCACTCCATGAGCTCCTTGAGGTTCATGACGACGGGGCGCATCTTGTCGAGCGCGAGCATGATGATCCCGAACGTCACCTGGAGCTGCGTGTGGGCGAAGAGCTGGTTGAGGACGACCTTCGGGTAGGCGTCTTTCTTGAGCTCGATGGCGATGCGCATCCCTTCCTTGTCCGATTCGTCGCGGATGTCGGAGATGCCCTCGAGCTTCCCGTCGCGCACGAGGTGGGCGATCTTCTCTATGATGGAGGCCTTGTTGGCCTGATAGGGGATCTCGTTCACAATGACGCTCATCTTGCCACTCTTCTGCGTTTCGATCGTCGCGCGGGCGCGAAGTATGACCTTCCCCCTGCCGGTCGCGTAGGCCTCGCGGATGCCGGCCCTTCCGTAAATGATACCCCCCGTCGGGAAGTCGGGGCCCGTGACGACCTTCGAGATCTCCTCGACGGTCGCGGCGGGTTTGTCGAGGAGCATCTTGAGCCCGGCGATGATCTCGCAGAAGTTGTGCGGCGGGATGTTCGTCGCCATGCCGACGGCGATGCCTGCCGCCCCGTTGATGAGGAGGTTCGGTACCTTACCCGGCAGCACGAGCGCCATCTGGCGCGTCTCGTCGTAGTTGGGTCCGAGCTCGACCGTCTCCTTTTCGAGATCGGCGAGGAGCTCCTCGGCGATCTCCGTCATCCGCACCTCGGTATACCGTTCCGCCGCGGGAGGGTCGCCGTCGACCGAACCGAAGTTCCCCTGCCCGTCGACGAGGGGATAGCGCATCGAGAAATCCTGCGCCATGCGGGCGACCGCGTCGTATACGCTGGACGTGCCGTGGGGGTGGTAGTTGCCGGTTACGTCTCCGGTGAGTTTCGCGGACTTGCGGTACGGCTTGTTGTGCATGACGCCGAGGTCGTTCATCGCGAGCAGGATCCGCCGGTGGACCGGCTTGAGGCCGTCCCGAACGTCGGGGAGCGCGCGGGAGACGATGACGCTCATCGAGTAATCGAGGTAGCTGGTCTGCATTTCGTCTTCTATATAGACCGGTATGATCCGCTGGCGGCTGATGTCCATTCCCTGCTCCTCTTGTGTCAAATATCCAGATTCCGCACCGAGAGCGCGTTATCGATGATGAACTTCTTGCGCGGCTCGACCGCGTCCCCCATGAGGATCGTGAAGATGTGGTCCGCCTCCACCGCGTCCTCGAGGGTGACCTTGCGGATCGTGCGCCTCTCGGGGTCCATTGTCGTCATCCAGAGCTGATCGGGATTCATCTCGCCGAGACCCTTGTACCGCTGCAGGTACACGCCCTTGCTCCCGCCGAGCTCCTTGAGGATCTTGTCCTTTTCCTTGTCGTCGTATGCGTATCGCTCGTCGGCGCCCTTCTTGAGGCGGTAGAGGGGCGGCTGCGCGATGTACACGTATCCCTGTTTCACGAGCTCGGGCAGGTGCCGGAACAGGAGCGTGAGGATGAGCGTCCGGATGTGCGCCCCGTCGACGTCGGCGTCGGTCATGATGATGATCTTGTGGTAGCGCGCCTTCGAGATATCGAAATCCTCCTCGCCGACGCCCGTGCCGAGCGCGGTGATGACCGTTATGACCTCTTCGTTCGAGAGAATCTTGTCGAGCCGGGCCTTCTCGACGTTGAGAATCTTCCCGCGGAGCGGGAGAATCGCCTGAAAGCGCCTGTCGCGTCCCTGCTTCGCCGAGCCCCCCGCCGAATCCCCCTCGACGAGGTAGAGCTCGCACTGGGCGGGGTCCCCGAGCGAACAGTCGGCGAGCTTGCCGGGGAGCGTCGACGTCTCGAGAGCGCTCTTGCGCCGCACGAGGTCGCGCGCCTTGCGCGCCGCCTCCCGCGCGCGCGCCGTCTGGAGCGCCTTGTCGATGATCTTGTGCGCGACGGGCGGATGCTCCTCGAGGTATTCCGAGAGCCGCTGCCCGACGGCGCTCTCGACGTAGCCCTTGATCTCGCTGTTCCCGAGCTTCCCCTTCGTCTGCCCCTCGAACTGGGGTTCGGGGAGTTTCACGCTGATGACGGCGGCGATGCCTTCGCGGATGTCGTCCCCCGTCAACACCGTTTTCTCTTTCTTGAACATGGCCGCTTTCGCGGCGTAGTTGTTGAGCGTGCGCGTGAGCGCGGCCTTGAAGCCGATGAGGTGCGTGCCTCCGTCGATCGTATTGATGTTGTTCGCGAAGGCGAAGATGCTCTCGGCGTATCCGTCGTTGTACTGAATCGCGCATTCGAGCTCATAGTCGTCGCGCTTGTCCTCGATATAAATCGGCGGCGTATGGAGAACGTCCTTGTTCTGGTTGAGGAACTTGACGAACGAGACGATGCCCCCCGAATATTTGAACTCGTGTTTCTTATTCGTCCGCTCGTCCTCGAAGTTGATCGTGATCCCCTTGTTGAGGAACGCGAGCTCGCGGAATCTCTGAGACAGCGTGTCGAAGCTGAACTCCATCGTCGTGAAGATTTCCTTGTCGGGATAGAAGGTCACGCGAGTCCCCCGGCGATCCTTCTTGCCCGTCTGCGGTTCGGTCTTGAGATCGTGCGCGGGGGCGCCGCGCTCGTAACGCTGCGTATAGGCCTTCTCCTCGCGCCATATCTCGACCTCGAGCCACTCGGAGAGCGCGTTCACCACGGAGACGCCGACGCCGTGCAACCCTCCCGAGACCTTGTAGCTCTTGTGATCGAACTTCCCCCCCGCGTGGAGCATCGTGAGAACGACCTCCACGGCGGGCCGCTTCTGCGTCGGATGGATATCCACGGGAATTCCTCGTCCGTTGTCGATCACCGTGACGGTGCCCTCTTTCTGGATCGATATGTCGATCTGGTCGCAGTGCCCCGCCATCGCCTCGTCGATGGAGTTGTCCACGACCTCGTAGATCATGTGGTGAAGACCGTGCAGGTCGGTGGAGCCGATGTACATCGCCGGGCGCTTGCGCACGGCTTCGAGCCCCTTGAGAACCTGTATCCCTTTTGCGGTATAATCCTGGCTCATCCGTTATCTGTTCTCCCTTTCAATCTCGAGGCGAATGCCCTTGACCTCGATCTTCGGATATTCCTTCTTGATGCGATCGACGATCTGTTTCTGATGGAACCACAGTTCCTGCATCCAAACGCTGTTCTCGACTTCTATAAAGAGGATGCCGTCCTTCAGCATCCGCGGGCGGCTTCTTTGCGCGATCACGGGCCCCACCACCTCCGCCCATCCCCGCATGAGCTTCACCTCTTCGAACTTGTTGTCGAGCCCCAAGAGCTCGAGCACGCGGGGGAGGATCTCCCCGACCCTCGCGGATGATTTCGTATCCACGGCGAAGCGTACCTCCCTGCGGATGTGGAATTTTATTAGCAAACCCTGAAAAAAGACACAAGAATTTAGACCGCGCCGGGCTCATTTTTTCGCTTGCTACGCGGGTCCTGTCGCCCATTGCACCCCGCACGTGCTCGCTCGCAAAGCTCGCTGCGCTGCGTGCGGGGGCCCCATGGGCGCCACCCGCTAACGGTGCCGGCGCGGACATTCCCGCGAATGAGCCCATTGGAGCTCTGCGACTGGGCTCGGAGCGGGAATGTCCGGCGCCATCCCCACCCGCTAGCCGAGAGGCGTTATCATTCCCGCATCCACGGAGAAGCGCGCGGCCCCCGGGCCCGTGGCGCCGAACTCGTCCGGCCGCGGAGTTGTGATGAAGCTCTGGTAGCTGTCCGCGAGGTGCCCCCTCACGCGCTCCGCCGTTTCGCGGTCGAGCTCCGAAAAGATGTCGTCGAGAAGAACGACCGGCTTCTCCCCGCGCTTTTCGAGGATGGTGAGCGCCTGGGAGAGCTTGAGCACCAGGGCGGCGAGGCGCTTTCGCCCCTGCGACCCGAAGCGCCTGATCTCGGACTCCTCGAGGAATATCTGCACGTCGTCGAAATGCGGTCCCGCCATCGTGTAGCCTCTCCTCCGTTCCGCCTCCCGGACCCTCGCGAGCGCTTCCCGAAGCGCCTCCCCGGGCTCCTTGCCCGAAGGATTGAAGGAGCAGACGTACCGCATGCTGAAGCCGGCCGCGTCCCCCAGGATCTCGCCGAGGAGCGTGCGGGCCCGCGCCTCTACCTCCCGCATCGTCTCGAGGCGCATCCGTACGATCGCCGCCCCTTTTTCGGCGAGCGCGGCGTCCCACGGCTCGATTCCGAGAGGCGCGCCGCCTTCCCGCGCGGCGCGCTCGAGAAGGGCGTTTCGCTGCCTGAGCGCCCCGCGGTACTCTTTGATCCCGCGGAGGTACAAGGGGGATATCTGTGCCGCCGTATAATCGAGGTACGCTCGTCTCTCCGCGGGCGGACCCGCCGCGAGAAGGATATCCTCCGCGACGAAAATGACCCCCGGTATGATCCCGACTATCTCCGCGAGCCCCGAGGCCTTTTTCCCGTTACTCGACACCTTCGTCCTTCCCCCCCGCTCGGCCCCCGCCTCGATCGTGAAATCGACTCCCGCATCGCTCCTCCCCCTGAGCCCGGCGTAGAAGTATTCCTCGCCGAACCGGATTACCTCATCGAGACTTCGCGTCCTGAAGGAGCGTCCGAGAGAAAAGAGATAGATCGCCTCGAGAAGATTTGTCTTGCCCTGCGCGTTCCGCCCCGTGATCAGATTGAATGTGGGCGAGAAGGAAAGCTCCGCTTTCGCGATGTTGCGGAAATTAACAATGTCGACGCCGCGAACGATCACCCGCCGTCACCCCGCCCCCTTCACCCGATGGTCACCCTATCCTCAAAGGCATGATGATGCAGACCTGCTTCAGGTTTCCGCCCTCGCTCGCGGGCTTCACGACGGCCGCATTGTCGGGCCGATCGAGGAGGAAAACGATCTCCTCGGCGTCGCCCATCGTCCGGAGAATGTCGAGAACGTAGTTGGCGTTGTAGCCGATGTCCATGGCTTCTCCCGAGAAGGAGGCCTCGATTTCCTCGCGCGCCTCGCCGAGCTCCTGCGTGCTGACGTTGAGCATGAGCTTGGTCTTGCCAATCGAGAAGACGACCTGCTTCGTGAGCGTGTCGGAAAGGATGGATACGCGCTTCGTCGCCTCGGCCAGGGCCGAGCGCGATACAACGAGCTCTTTTTCGTTCTTCGCCGGAATGACCCTCTGGTAATTGGGGAACGGCCCTTCGAGGAGCCGCGAATATATCGTCGTTTCCTTCATGTCGAAGCTGATGCTGTTCTCGCCGATCGAGATCCGCACTTCTTTTTCTCCCTCGGCGTAGATCCGCATCGTCCCGAGCGCCTTCGGCGGAACGATGACGTCCATCTTCTGGACGCTCCCCAGGTCCAGCGCGATCTCGACCTTCGCGAGCCGGTGCCCGTCGGTCGCCACCATCGAGATTCCCTTACGGTCGACTTCCCACAGCACGCCGCACAGGGCGGGTCTCGTGAGATCGGTCGACACCGCATACGTCGTTTTCTGAACGAGAGCACCGACGATCTCGGGATCTATCGCGAATGACGTTTTGCCTTCCTGTTTCGGAAGCTTCGGGAAATCGTCCGCGCTCCGCGCGTTCATGACGAACCTGCTCTTTCCGCACGAGAGCGTCAGCTTGTCTCCCTCTGCGTCGAGCGCCACTTCGTCCCCCGCAAGCGATTTTACGATCTCCGCAAGCTTCTTTGCCGGCGCCGCGATTTTTCCCTCTTCCACGACCGTCCCGTTGACTCTCGATGTTACCGATATATCAAGATCGGTGGCGGATATACTGAATATTCCATTCTCCGCGCTCATAAGAACGGTCGATAGAATCGGCATCGTCGTTTTACCCGGGACAACGCCTGATATGGCGTTCATTTTATGGTTGAGCTCACTGAGAGGGACACTGACCTTCACGCCGCCACCTCCTGATGTGGAGTGGATCAAATTACTCTTATACTTGCCGGTTCCAAAATGGAAAGGCCATAATACGGCATACTCTGTACGGCTTCAAGGAAAAACAGTCCAAGGCTCAAAAAACCCACTCCCCTATAATCCCCTTCTTTACTCCTACTCCTTATTATAGAAAGATTCTGTAGTAGGAGTAGGCCCTGTGTATTTGTTGAAACCATCAAAATCCCGAAACCCCATATCGATATTTCCACACGGGGCCTTGTTGAGTGCTCTGTGGGAATCCCGAAGTTTTCAACAAAGCACTCAATCAGGAAGCCCAATCTATAGGTATCAACAACCGTTCTGTTGATAGTGTGGGAAAGCCCCCGAAGCCGGGCGCCGGATCAGGCCGAAAGTTCTTCGAGAAGCGCCTGAACCTTTCTCCTCAGCGAGGCATCCCGGTCGAGCTCCTGCTTCACCCTGGCGATCGCGTGGAGAACCGTGCTGTGATCGCGGCCGCCGAAACGCTTCCCTATTTCGACGAGAGACAACTCGGTCAGCTCTCGCGACAGATATATGCCGACCTGGCGGGCGATGACGACGCGGGCGATTCTCGTTTTCGCGCGGAGGCTGTCAATCGGGATGTCGAAGTGCTGGGCGACCGCTTTCTGAATGGCCTGGACCGCGATTTTTTTCGGGGCGCTGTTTTTCACCATGTCGGCCAGGACGTCGCGCGCCATATCCGCGGTGATCTCGCGGCTGGCGAGGCTCGAGTAGGCCAGCAGCTTGATGAGGGATCCTTCGAGCTCCCGGATATTGGACTTCGCGTTTTCCGCGATGAGCTGGATGACGTCGTCGGGGATCGGGATATGCTCCTTTTCGACTTTTTTCCGGAGGATCGCGATCCTCGTCTCTGTGTCGGGGGGTTGTATGTCCGCGATCAGCCCCCACTCGAAGCGCGACGTGAGGCGTTCCTGGAGCGTGGGGATCTCCTTCGGCGGCCGGTCGCTCGTGACGACGATCTGCTTGTTCGCGTTGTGGAGAGCGTTGAAGGTGAAAAAGAACTCCTCCTGCGTGCTTTCCTTTCCCGCGAGAAAGTGGACGTCGTCGATGAGGAGAATGTCGATGTTGCGGTACCGGTCCTTGAACTCGTGCGTGATGCCGGAGCGAATCGCGAGGATCAGGTCGTTCATGAAACCTTCCGCGGAAACGTACGAGATGCGCATCTTCGGGTGTTTCTCGATGACGCGGTGTCCGATCGCCTGGATGAGGTGGGTCTTCCCGAGCCCCGCGCCGCCGTAGATAAAAAGCGGATTGTAGGCGCGCGCGGGGTTGTCGGCGACGGCGAGCGCCGCCGCGTGGGCGAAACGGTTGCTGCTTCCGACGACGAACTCGTCGAATACGTAGCGGGCGTTGAGCTGGGCGTTTTCGGGGACAATGACGGGCTCGTTCACGATCATCGAGCGCGTCGCGCTCGCCTCGGGCGGGGAAACGCGCGGCGGGTTCGCAGAAGAAACGAACTCGACCGAGACGGGCTCGCCGAGCGTTTCGCGCGCCGCCTGCTCGATCTTGGCCCGGTGGTGCTCCGCGAGCCAATCGACGAAGAAGGGATTCGGGCCCTCGATCACAAGATGTCCGTCCTCGCAACTCACGAGCCGCGTCGGCTTGAACCAGGTCTGGAAGCTTTGCGCGTTGACGTGCGAGCTCACGCGTTCGAGAATGGAATCCCAGAGGTGTTTGAGCCGGTCTTTCATCGTCGATATGAGAGAAAAAGAGCCCTTGAATCCCCGATTATGGCCCCCCGGAAGGAAAGCAAAATCCCCCAGGAGACCAGTATGAATCTCTTTGAATTGCAGAGGTTGCCCACAAATGTGGATAACCGCGCAACTTCATTTTTTGTAATAGAATCAGCGGGATTCAAATATCACTTTCAGAGCGTTATCCACATTTAGAAAGAGCTGTCGGCCAAGATGTAAAACGGTGTGGCCAGTATCGCTCATGGGGAATGTCCCCTCATCCCGCGGGGGGAAATCTATCACACACCTGGCGGCTTATCAAGACAATTTTCTTGGCCGGGGGAAAATAGCCACAACTCGTTAGTGTGATGCAAATTAAAAAAATTATAAATGACATTTTGGGCTTGACATCGAAAACGAGGCCTGGACTGGTTTTCGCAGGAGGGAGAAAACCCTTGATGCCAAGCGGAGATATGATTTTGGGGGATTATTAGCTTGACAACGTTTTAGGTCTTTTCTATCGTATTCTGCTTTTGTATACTAGGGCATAAGAATACGGGAGACACCCATCATCGGAGAAGGTGGAAAATGAAGCGAACGTTTCAGCCGCACAACACAAGAAGGAAAACGACACACGGATTTCGCAAGCGCATGAGCACGAAGAACGGCCGCCTGGTTCTGAAAAGGAGGAGAGCAAAGGGAAGAAAACGCCTGAGCGTCTAATCGTGAGGGAAGATGTCCGCATGCAATCGCGGAGGCTCAAAAAGAATAATCAGTTTCGTCTTGTTTATAATGAGGGAAAGAGGGAAGCCGGGACGAAGGTCGTCATTTACTTTCTCAAGCACGAAAGCGACAGCGTCGTGCCCGGGTTCGTAGCAAGCAAGAAAAGAGGAAAGGCCTGTCAGCGAAACAGGGCGAAGAGGCACATGAGAGAGATATTCAGGAGATTGGAAGATCGTTTCACCGACACGAATCTCTGGATCGTTTTTGTAGCCTCGTTTCGCCCGAAGGAATGCACGTTCCACGAGATCTTAGCGGACGTCGAGAGCTCGTTGGGAAGGGCTGGACTCATTTCACCAAACGGATGATATCGCGAATTCTTACACGGATCGGCCTTACGGCTTTGCACATATACAGAGTGGTTGTTTCTCCCTATCATCCACCGGTGTGCCGATTCACGCCTTCATGTTCGCGGTACGCCGAGGACGCGCTGCGGCTGCACGGTCCCGGTAAGGGAACGGCGCTTGCGATCAGGCGCATCCTGCGGTGCCACCCCTTCTCGAGCGGCGGCTACGATCCCGTGCGTTGACGCGACGGGGCTTTTCCGGCCTGCGAACCATCGATAGTTTTTCGAGACCCCCCGGTTTCCGAACGAAAGGACGGCATGGACAAGAGATCGTTGATGGCGATCGGTCTGACGTTTGTCATACTCATCGGCTGGCAGGTGTTCTACGCGGCGCCGCAGCAGAAGAAACTCGCCGCGGATCGGGCGGCGGAGGTCCGCGTGAAAGAGCGCGCCGATTCGCTGGCCGCGCTCGAGCGGGGGGTCGCCGAGGAGGAGACGCTTGCGGTATCGGGCTCGCCCGACACGCCGGGTGCGGCGCCGGCGGGCACGAGCGCATTCCTTCTTCCCGGCGGCGCGACGACCGTGGCGGCGAGAATAACGATCGTGACCGACAAGATGAAGGTCGTGCTCTCGAGCGTCGGCGGGGAGGTTGAGAGCGTCGCCTTCGCGAGCTTCAAGAGGAAGGATGGCAGCCCCGTCGAGCTCGTTCCCGCCGAGGCCGAGGGAGGTCTCGCGATCGGCCTTCTGCAGAACGGCGAATGGAAGAAGCTCTCCGGGCTCGGCTTCGAAGCGTTCGTCGACGGCGCTCCCGTCGCCGACAGCGCCCGGGTCGTGCTCGGCGAGGGGCGCGAGACGGCGGAGATCCTTTTCAAGCGCTTGGGGCCCGGGGGCGAGTACGTTGAAAAGCGGCTCACGTTCTCTCGCGGCGGATACAGCGTCGGCGTCAAGGTCGCGTTCAGGCGCGAAGGGGAGATGGAGAGCAGCGGCGCGTATTCGATCGGTTGGGAGAGCGGGCTCGCCTCGAGCGAGACCAATATCAAGCTCGAGCAGACAAAGTTCGCGGCGCTCGGCATGGTCGGGGCCGAATACTATCAGGTGCCGTTGAGCAAGTTCTCGAAGGAGACGAGGCGCGCGTACGACGGCACGGTCGTCTGGGCCGGGGCGCGGACGAAATATTTCCTGAGCGCGCTCATCGCGTCGAAGGAAAACCGGGGATCGGGCACGCTCGCCCTCCTCGGCGAGCGGGACAAGGGCTTCGTCGGGTACGCGATCGCGTATCCGTTCCGGGGGGACCCGCGAGAGATCGAGGATTCGTTCACGTGGTACGTCGGACCCCTCGACATGAAATCGCTCAAGGCGTTCGGCGTGGGGCTCGAGAAAACGATCGACCTCGGGCGGCTGCGGTTCATGAGCGTCGGTATTCTGAAGCTCATGGTCTGGATGGGGCGGGTCATCCCGAACTATGGAGTCGTCATCATCATCCTCTCTCTGTTGACGAAGCTCCTCTTCTACCGCCTCACCCACAAGAGCTTCAAGGCGATGAAGGACATGCAGCGCATTCAGCCGAAGCTCAAGGAGATCCAGGAGAAGTACAAGGGGGACCGGGACCGGCAGAACAAGGAGGTCATGAAGCTCTACAAGGAGGCGGGCGTGAATCCGCTCGGTGGATGCCTGCCGCTCGTGTTCCAGATGCCGGTATTTTTCGCCCTCTACAGCGTTCTGAGCAATACGATCGAGCTCCGGAACGCCCCGTTCGTGGGCTGGATCAACGATCTTTCGATGCCGGACACGCTCTTCAGGTGGACGTTGTCGATCCCGATCATCGGCAGCGAATTTCACCTCCTCCCCATTCTCATGGGCGGAGCGATGCTCTACCAGTCGAAGATGGGCGGCTCGCCGACGGGAGATGCGGTGCCCGCGGCGCAGACGAAGATGATGACCTATCTCATGCCGGTCATCATGACCGTATTCTTCTACACCATGCCGTCGGGGCTCGTCCTCTACTGGCTGGTGAACAATGTGGCCACAATCGTCCAGCAATATTTTGTGCAGAAGGAGCTCAACGCCGAAGAGGCGACGAGGCTCACCGCGTAAGGAAAGGCAGGAACTTGCATGGGCATATTCGGACGCGATAAAGAAAAAAGCAAGAACCGGGAAGAGATCCGGTCGGACAGCGTCGAAATGACGGGGAAGACCGTCGAGAAGGCGCTCGAAAAAGGGCTCGAGACGCTCCGCGCCCGCATCGACGAGGTCGAGATCAAGATAATAGACCCCGGGCAGAAGGGCTTTCTCAGCATATTCGGTTCGCGCGACGCGAAGATTTGCGTAACGCGCAAGAAATCGGGGAGCGGCGTCGAGGAGATCGTCGACTATATCACGCGCGCGATCATGGAATGTCTCGACGTGAATTACCGGCTGTTTTCCGAAGAGCAGGACGGGACGACCTACGTCAACGTCGAGACCGCGGGGGTCGATGGGCTTCTCATCGGGCGCAAAGGGGACACGCTGACCTCCCTCCAGCACCTCGTCGGCCGCATCGTGTCGAAAAGAATGGGCGGGTATCAGCGGCTCACGCTGGACGTGGGAGGCTACCTCAGGAACCGCCACGAGATTTTAAAGCAGAAGGCCGTCAAGGCCGCGGAAAAGGCGAAGAAGAGCAACCACGACGTGACGCTCGAGCCGATGTACGCCTCCGAGCGCCGCGTCGTGCATATGGCGCTCGCCGGCCTCGATGGCATCTCGACCTACACGATCGGAAACGGCGACCTTCGGAAGGTCTGCATCTCGCCCGCGAAACCGGACGACGGCAGGCGGCAGGGCAACCGCTGACGAATCATGGAGAATGACGCAATCGTCGCGCTCAGCACCCCGCCGGGCGAGTCGGGGATCGCCGTCGTGCGCATTTCGGGGAGCTCGGCCGTGCGTATTCTCGACGCGATGGCTCCCGGCGCGCAGCTCGCTCCCTCCCGCACCCTGTCCCTCGTTACTCTCAGCGATGGCTCAGGCGAGCCGATCGACGAGGCGCTCGTTGCCGTCATGCGCGCCCCCGCGAGCTATACGGGCGAAGACATGGTGGAAATCTCGTGCCACGGAAGCATGCAGGTCGTCTCGGACCTCATCGGCGAGATCGTGCGGCTCGGCGCCCGGCTCGCCACTCCCGGTGAATTCACGAAAAGAGCCTTCCTCAACGGGAAGCTCGACCTCGCGCAGGCGGAGGCGGTCGTCGATCTCATATCGGCGGAGACGAAGCTCCAACGGAAGGTCGCGCTCGAACAGCTCGGGGGTGCGCTTTCGCGCAAGGTGCGCGCGCTCGAGGAAGTGCTCCTCGGGGAGCTCGCCCTCATCGAAGCGTCGATCGATTTCTCCGAAGAGGATCTGCCGGGGTATTCCCCGCGCGACACGCTCGAGGCCGCGCGGAAGGCCCGCACGGCGATCGCGGCGCTCCTCGAATCCGAGATCGCCGGAGAAAGGCTGCGCCGCGGCATTCGCGTGACGATTCTCGGAGGGCCGAACGTCGGGAAGAGCAGCCTCTACAACACGCTCCTCGGCGAAGAGCGGGCGATCGTCTCCCCCATCGCCGGAACGACGAGAGACATTCTTCGCGAGAGGATACACGTCGGCGGCTTCACGTGCCGCCTCGAGGATACGGCCGGCATCGCCCAGACGCGCTGCGAGATCGAAGCGAAGGGAATCGAGATTGCGAGAGCGGCCGCACTCGAGGCGGACATTGTTCTGTTCGTCGTCGACGGGAGCGATGAGATCACGAATGAAACGAGAAACGAAATCTCCCGGATTGACCCGGACAAACTTCTGTGCGTGCTCAACAAGAGCGACCTCGAGCCGCGATACTCGCGCGACGATGCGTGCGAGCGGCTCGGCGCACGGGACATGATCGCCGTCTCGGCCCTCAAGCGGGAAGGGCTCGAGAGTCTGCGAGCCTGGATATTCGACAAAACGGTCAAGCGCTCGGCGGGAGATCTCGACCGCGAGCGAATCGCGGTGAACGCGCGGCAGGCGGCCGCGCTGCGAGAGGCGGACGAGGCGCTCGATCGGCTCTCGGCCGCGATCGAGATAGGAGCCCACGCCGAGATTCTCAGTGTCGAGACGAGATGCGCGCTGGACGCCCTGGGCGCGATAACGGGGCGTTCGATGTCGGAGGCCCTTCTCGAAACGATATTCGCGAAATTCTGCATAGGAAAATAATGGTGCCAAATCTTTTATAAGAAACTTGCTTGTTAAATAATGAAATACGGCATTATTAATAATAATTATGACTAACGGCGGGAAGCTCGAGTTCGATATCATCGTCGTAGGCGGCGGCCACGCCGGGTGCGAGGCGGCGCTCGCGGCGAGCAGGATGGGACGGGAGACGCTGCTCCTCACGATGAGTCGGGAGCATATCGCCAGAATGCCGTGCAATCCTGCCATAGGCGGACTCGCCAAGGGGCAGCTCGCCAGAGAGGTGGATGCGCTGGGCGGCGAAATGGGGCTCGCAATCGACGAGACCGGCATACAGTTCCGTATGCTGAACAGGGCAAAGGGCCCCGCCGTATGGTCTCCCCGGGCGCAGGCGGATAAGAAGGCATACCACCGCCGGATGCTCAAGGCGATCGAGAGCGCCGATAATATCGTTCTCGTCGAGGCCGAGGCGACGGCCGTTCTGGTAAGGAACGGAGCGGTCGAGGGTGTCGAGGCGGCCGGAGAGAAGCGGTATTATGCGCCGAAGGTCATTCTGGCCCTTGGCACCTTTCCCAACGGGCTCATGCACATCGGGGAGGAGAGCTTTCCGGGTGGACGGGAGGGCGAGCCCCCTTCGTGCAGGCTCGCGGATCAGCTGATCTCTCTCGGAATCGATCGCGGCAGGCTCAAGACGGGCACGCCGGCGCGTCTCGCAAGGGACAGCGTCGATTTCTCGCGCTGCGAGGAGCAGGCCGGGGACAAGGAACCTTCTCCCTTCTCGTTCAGAACAAAGCAGATCAGCGGCGACCAGGTGCCTTGCCACATAACCTATACGAACGCAAAGACGCACGAGATCATTCGAAGGAATCTGGGCAGATCTCCCCTCTATGCGGGGCGCATCAGGGGCATCGGCCCAAGGTACTGTCCCTCAATAGAGGACAAGGTGGTCCGATTCTCCGACCGGGAGCGGCATCAGCTCTTTCTTGAGCCCGAGGGGCGCGAGTCGGCGGAAATCTATATCAACGGGCTCTCGACGAGCCTTCCCCGCGACGTGCAGGAGGAGATGATCCATTCGATCGCGGGGCTGGGGGACGCCGCGATCGTTCGATACGGCTACGCGATCGAGTACGATTATTATCCTCCGCACCAGCTGCTCCCGACTCTCGAATCGCGGAGGATCGGGGGGCTCTATTTCGCCGGCCAGGTAAACGGCACGTCGGGTTACGAGGAAGCGGCAGCCCAGGGGATCATGGCGGGCATCAACGCCGGACGGAGCCTCGCAGGCAAAAGCCCGCTCATTCTCGGAAGACACGAGGCATATATCGGAGTTCTTGTCGACGATCTCGTGACGAAGGAGATCGACGAGCCATACCGCATGTTCACATCAAGGGCCGAGCACCGTCTCGTCCTGCGGCAGGATAATGCGGACGAGCGCCTCTTCAGGCACGGGGTTCGCTGCAACCTTCTGCCGCGCGTGCTCTGGGAGGAGATGATCGCGAAACGCAAGCGCGTCGCCGGGGCGCGAAGATTCATCGAGCGGCACGCCCTGAGCGCGGATGAATGCAGCCGCATTCTTGCCTCCAAAGGCCAGGGAAGCGTGTCGTTCCCCCTCAAGGTTTCCCAGCTCCTCCAGCGGCCAGGCATATCCATCAAGGATATCGAGAGCTCGCTTCCGGCCGGAAGCCTCGGGCTGGAGCCGCGGGAGAAGGAGTCCCTCGAAATAGGAATCAAGTATGACGGGTATATCCGCAGGCAGAAAAAGCTCGCCGAGCGGATGCTGCAGATCGAACGGGTGCGGATCCCCCCAGATTTCTCGTACGAAATCGAGGCCCTGAGCGCCGAAGCGAGACTCAAGCTCGAAAAGTTCCGGCCCATAACGCTCGCTCAGGCGTCGCGGCTCTCCGGCGTGCGGTCATCCGATCTCTCGATCCTCATGATCCATCTGGGAAAGCGGGAGCGGGGCGAGCGCGGGAACGCCGGGCGAGGCAGAGCTGTATGACCGATAAGGAGATGGGAGAAATCGCGGAAGCTGCGCTCCGCCGGGCGGGATTCGGCAACGAAGCCCCCGAGGCGCTGCGGCAGCTCTCGCTCTACCTGCAAGAAGTCGATTTCTGGAACGCAAGGATGCATCTCGTCGGCAAGGGGCGTTTCGGGACCAGCCTCGAGCTGCTCGTTTTCGACTCCCTCACCATGCTGACCGCGGCGGGCGAGAGCGGGCTCGCGGCGAGCAGAGTGGCAGATATAGGCTCCGGCGCAGGATTTCCGGGACTCGTATGGAAGATCGTGCGGCCGCGGCTCGAGCTGGCGCTCTTCGAGCGGAGGCTCAAGCCGCAGCTTTTTCTCGAGAGGGTCGTCCTGCGGCTCGGCCTCGAGGGTATAACGGTATTCGGAGAGGACGCCGCGAATTACAAAGAAGCCGGGGCCTTCGATCTTGTCATATCGAAAGCCGCGGGGCGGCTCGCGGGCATTCTTCCGCTCGCGGAAAGGCTTCTCGTGCCGGGAGGAGCGTACGTTACCGTCAAAAGCCGGTCCTGGAAGAGCGAGCTGCCGGAGGGACTTGAGGCCCGGATGCGCCTGGAATCCGTCATCGAGCTCCCCGAAGGGCGCGGCACGGCGTTAGTATTCCGCAAGAGCCCGCCCACCTGAGTGTTTCACGTGAAACACATGGCCGCGGGCCCTGTCGCCGGATTGCACCCCGCACGTGCTCGCTGGATACGCGGGCCCTGTCGCCGGATTGCACCCCGCACGTGCTCGCTGACGCTGCGCCCCGTGTGGGGGCCCCATCGGCGCCACCCGCTATTCGGGGCGTTACAGGGGCGGCGTAATTATTCCCGCCCAGACACGGAAGCGCGCGGTGCGGGGGCCCCATCGGCGCCACCCGCTATTCGGGGCGTTACAGGGGCGGCGTAATTATTCCCGCCCAGACACGGAAGCGCGCGGTGCGGGGGCCCCATCGGCGCCACCCGCGCTATTTGCGTCGCGCAGCGAGGCAAGGCGGACGAAGCAGCTCGCAGCGACCGCTTAACGTGAAATAGCCCTCGCCCGCCAGCCCCGGATGTTTCACGTGAAACATCCCGCATTTGGGCGGCCGCGACTCTTTTGCACCCGAAACGAGGCGTTTCGCGTGAAACAATCCCCACTCGCACGCCTGCGGCGCTCTTTTTCCGTTGATTTCCCCCCGGATGGAATCTATAATGCCTGTGACCCCGCCTCTACCAAGGAGGAGGCAATGAAAACCGTCACGTTCTATGTGCTTGCGATGCCGTTCCTTTTGGCCGTGCTTCTTTCGTTTCCGGGCTGCGAGAGCAAGACCCAGATCGCCAATACGCCGCCCGGCAACATCACTCTCTCTGTGAGCAAGTGCTTTATCGAAACGGGTGGAGCCGTGACGCTCGGCGGAAGCGCCATCGATGATGACGGCGATCCGTTGACGTTTCGATGGACGGCGACGGCAGGAAGCTTCTATCCGGCGTCAGCGACAGGACCCAGCGTGCAATGGACGGCGCCCTCTACTGCGGGGCCCGTGACGATCAGTATGTCGGTAACCGACGATATAGAAACGGTTACTAAAGCTCATAACATAACCGTTTGCACCCGGTTTCCGAGCCCGGTACCGGCCGCTACGACCATTATGATCACAAACACGGGATTCGTCTACATTGTCAAGAATGCCAACCCGCTGGTGATCCCATCCACCGCGACGCTTACGATCGAGCCCGGCGTAACGATCGTTTTCGACGTACCCGCAGGGGGATTCGAAGCGTTCGGGCGCATCGTAGCCGAGGGAACCCCCGACAAGAAGATTCGCTTCCGCGGCAATACCTGTGGGTCCGGCTCTGGCCTGTGGGATGGAATTTATCTGACGGGGCCATACAGCGAGGCCATTTTCAGGAATGTGGAGCTCAGCGCCAGCTCGAACGGAATGCAGGTCATGAACGGGGCGAAGCTCACGCTCGACAGAAGCTCGGTGTACGACAATAGCAATATCGGAATCAGCATTTTGACCGAAGCGTCCCAAGCGCACATACTCTCCAGCGATATCTGGGATAACGGCAAAGGGATCGAGATCGAAAATGCGCACGTTGAAATCAAATCGAGCTCTGTCCGGTACAACGTTGCGAACGGGATCAAGATCTCGTATTCCTTTTCCGCAACGAAAGTAACGACGATCGATAGCACAACCATCGCGAACAACGGGGCCAACGGCATCGAGCTCTCGAGCTGGGCAGCCCCCATGATACGGTACTGTTCGATCAGCGCCAACGGCGAGGAATCCGGCCCGGGCTATGCGATAAAGCTCGCCGGCTACACCGGAAGCGATACGATGCATGCGGAGCATAATTTCTGGGGCGCCGGCAATACGACGGAAGAAAAAATCGAGCTCGTGATATTCGACGGAATTGATCAAGCCGGCTTGCCGTATGTGGGCTACGTTCCGTGGCTCAACATGAGCCCCGAGCCGCTGAAAGCCAACTCCGCGGGAGGCGCGAAAGAGAGACCATGGGCAAGATAGTGGCGATAGCGAATCAGAAGGGTGGCGTCGGGAAAACGACGACAGCCGTGAACCTCGCGGCGAGCGTCGGTGCCGCGGAGAAGAAGGTTCTCCTCGTCGATATCGATCCCCAGGCGAACGCGAGCAGCGGGTTCGGGGTGCGGGCCGGCGTGGGAGAGCTGACGATCTACGAAGTGATCCTCGGGGGAATCAGCGCGAGGGAAGCGATCAGAAAGGTCGAGCTCGTCGATCTTATCCCCTCGCAGCCGAAGCTTACCGGCGCCGAGATAGAGCTCGTCTCGCAGATCGCGCGCGAGTACAAACTGAAAGAGGCGCTCGCGGAGATCGCGGACGATTACGATTTTATCTTCATCGATTCGCCGCCGAGTCTCGGACTGCTCACGCTCAATACGCTGACGGCCGCGGATTCCGTGCTGATTCCCATTCAATGCGAATATTACGCCCTCGAGGGATTGAGCCAGCTGCTCAGCACGATCCGTATGGTTCAGAAACACCTGAACCCCGATCTCAGGATCGAAGGGGTGCTTCTCACGATGTTCGACAAGAGGCTCAATCTGTCGAACCAGGTCGCCCGGGAAGTCATATCTTATTTTGGCGAAAAGGTTTACGAGACCGCGATACCGAGAAACGTGAGGCTCGGCGAGTGCCCGTCCTTTGGACGCCCCGTTCTTCTGTATGACGTTCAGAGCGTCGGGTCGAAGAGCTATCTCAAATTGGCGAAGGAGCTGATCGAAAGGCAGGACAGCCGCGGTGAGGCCAGGGAAAAGCTCACCCCCCTGATCGAGACGAGCAGGAAGACGAGTGAAGGAAAGTGGCAGCCGAAATGACGAAGAATGTGCTGGGGCGCGGGATCGAGGCTTTGATATCGCAGGATCTCAGGGAAAGCGTTTCGGAGACGGAGCGCGTCAAGGATCTCGATATTGAGCGCATCGATCCGAATCCCCATCAGCCGAGAGAGCATTTCGACGGTGAGCACCTTAAGGAGCTCGCCGAATCCATCAGGCAGAACGGCGTTCTTCAGCCGATCGTGGTCAGGCGCGTCGAGAACCGCTACGAGCTCATCCTCGGGGAGCGGAGGCTCCGCGCGGCGAAGCTCGCGGGAAGGGCGACGATCCCGGCGATCGTCCGGAACGTGGATGACGCGGATTCGCTCAGGCATGCCCTCATGGAGAACCTCCAGCGCGAGGATCTCAACCCGATGGAAGAAGCGCGCGGGTATCAGGCGCTCAAGGACAGTTTCGGACTCGCGGTCGGCGATATCGCCGCGATGATCGGCAAGAACAGAAGCACCGTCGCGAACAGTTTGAGGCTCCTCAATCTTCCCGAAATCGTGAAGACGCTCATCGTCGAGGGCAAGCTCACGGCAGGCCATGCGCGCGCGCTGCTCTCGATCGAAGGGGAAGCGGCGCAGATTGAATGGGCGAGAAAAATCGTGAGCGAGAGCCTCACCGTGCGGGAAATCGAACGCACCGCTCCGGGCAAGGCCCGCACGAGGAAACGCCGGGGCCTGCGAAAGATATCCCCCCAGATCCAGGCGATCGAAGAAGCGATCGAGACGCACCTCGGCACGCGCGCGAAGATCACGCCGCGAAGCAAGGGCGGAATCCTCTGGATCGAATATTACTCGGACGAGGAGCTCGAGAGCGTTCTCGAGAAAATGGGAATCAAACTTCCGCGTTAGAGCCCGGCGGCGATCGCACGCATGGATAAAGGAAAATTCTCGATAATCATCGTTCCGCACGATCTCAAGAAGACGCGCACGCTGCGTATACCGTACACGCTCTTCTACGCGATCGTCGGGATCCTCGCCGCAGGGGTGGTGGTCATGATCGTATTCGTCGCGACCTACGGAGCGCTTCTTCTCAAGGTGCAGGAGGGGCGCATGTACAAGCGGCAGCTTGAGGAGCTCGGCAGGCGTCAGGAGCAGATCGTGGAGCTCAGGAGAAACGTCGCGGAGCTCCGATCGATGAACCTTCAGGTGCGCCGGATGCTCGGGCTCGTCGTTACGCCCGGGGACAGCGTCGCGATTACTCAGGCCGAACGAGGGAAATCGGCCATGCCGGAGGGGCTCCGGAGCGAGCAGGCAACCATGCTTCGCGCCATTCCGACCTTCTGGCCCGTGCGCGGATTCATCACGAAGAGGTTCAGCCAGGCGGAAGGGGAGAAAGATACGATTTTTCACGGCGGCATAGACATCGCGGTCGACCGGGGCACGCCGGTGCGCGCGGCTGCATCGGGCTACGCGAGCGAGGCGGGGTGGAACGACTCGTACGGATATTACGTACAGATAGATCATGGCTACGGAATAAAAACGCTTTACGCGCACGCCGATATGCTGGTAGTCTCCAAGGGAGAGCGCGTGGCGCAGGGGCAGACGATAGCGTATTCGGGAAATACGGGGAGAAGTACGGCGCCCCATCTGCATTTCCAGGTAACGCAGAACAACTTCCCCGTGGACCCGTTGAAATATCTGCTGCAATAGGAGGGATATGATAGGAGGAAAGAAAGAGGGCAGGAAGGAGGACGTCATGTTCGGGAAAGAGGGCGAACAGCTCCCAGGGGAGGGCAAGATGAATTCGATCATCGGCAAGGGCTGTAAGATCACCGGAACGATCCTCGTCAGCGAGGGAACGCTCCGCATCGACGGCGAGTTCGAGGGAACGATCCAGGTCCCGGACACGCTCGTCATCGGCAAGGACGGCCGCGTGAAGGCCGAAATTAAGGTGAAGAGCGCCGTCGTCGGCGGCACGATCGTCGGCAACATCGATGCGAAGGAAAAGGTCGAGCTCCAGGCCGGGTCGCGCGTCGAGGGGGACATCAAGACGACCCGTCTCGTCATCGACGAGGGAGTCTTCTTCGAGGGCAACTGCAAGATGAGCCCCGACGGAAGAAGCGAGCAGAAGTCGCCGGCACAGAATCCGCAGTATCAGCAGGCGAAGAAGCCCGAGATGCCGGTCGGAGCGCGGTGACGATCGACGGTCGGCAATAGCGAATTAGATAGTTAAGAAATGGCGCGTCCGGTCGGCGGACCGGCGTGCGACAAAGAAAAGGCGCCCGATCGCGGGCGCCTTTCGTTGAGAACTTTCCGGCGCTCATCGGGAGCCTGCGCGCCGGAGCGCGCGTCCGGGCGCGCCCGAAAGCGCCGTTTTATTTCTTCCCGACATGTGTTACACTGCAGCGTCCTAGGGGTAATCATACCGAATCGAAAGGGGGAACACGTGCATATGAAACGGAAATCTTGGCGCGCGGCCGCGCCGGCTCTATGGTGCCTTGTCGTCGGCATCTGGATGCTCGCCGCGACATCCCCGGCACGTTGCGCCACGACCGCGTCGGCGGTTCTGACCGCTATGGAGGCGGAGCTCAACCGGACCATGACGGTGCTGAACGCTCAGCCGCAGCCGCCCTACTTCCTGAGCTACATGATCACCGAAATCGACAAGACCGATGTGACCGCCGAGTTCGGAGCCCTGACGAAGAACGAGAGCGATCGCGATCGTCTGCTCCGGGTCGATCTTCGCGTGGGAGATTACGCTCTCGATAATTCTCACGAGATCCGCGGCGATGCCATGTCGGGAATGTTGGACCGGTTCAGCTACGTGAAAATGCCGCTCGAGGACGATGCCGACGCTATGCGCGGAGTTCTCTGGTTTCAATCCGATCGAGCGTACAAACGTGCGCTGCAGAAGCTCGCCACCGTGAAGACCCAGGTGCAGGTGAAGGTGGCCGAGGAGGACCGATCTCCCGATTTTTCCCGTGACGAAGCGGTATCCTCGGTGGAGGAGATCCCTTCATTCGCGATCGACCGCGCCGCTTGGGCGGCGAAGCTGCGCCGCTACACGGAGCCCTTCACGAAATACGGCGAGATCTACCGGGCCGAAGCGAATCTTACCGCAGTGCGAGAGGTAAGGTGGTTCGCGAGCAGCGAGGGCGCGAGGATCCAGACGGCGCATATCTCCTGCAAGCTCGCGATATCCGCTGCAACGAAGGCCGAAGACGGCATGGAGCTCCCGCTCATCGAGAGCTTCTTTTCCTTCACCGCGGAAGGGATGCCCGACGATGCCACCGTACTCGCGCGCGTTGACGAGATGATCCGGAATCTCCTTGCCCTGCGCACCGCGCCGGTCGTCGATCCATATACGGGCCCCGCTATTCTCTCCGGGCGCGCGAGCTCCGTTTTCTTCCACGAGATATTCGGTCACCGCGTGGAGGGACACCGACAGCGGAGCGAGGATGAAGGCCAGACATTCCGCAAAATGGTGGGGAAAGAGGTGCTCCCCGTGAGTTTTTCCGTCATCTTCGATCCCACGATTACGCGCCTCGCCGGCACCGACCTCGCCGGGAGCTACCGCTTTGATGACGAGGGGGTGCGCTCCCGCCCCGTGACGGTCGTCGAGAAGGGGATCCTGCGCAATTTCCTCATGTCGAGAAAACCGATTGAGGGATTCCCCGTCTCCAATGGGCACGGGCGCTGTCAGGCCGGGCTCGTTCCTGTCTCGCGGCAGTCGAACCTGATCGTACAGGTTGACCGCCCGGTGACGAATGCCGCGCTCAAGAAAATGCTCATCGAAAGGATAAAAAGGGACAGCAAGGCTTACGGTCTCTTCTTTGACGATATCGTGGGCGGATTCACCATGACCGGCCGAACGATACCGAACGCCTTCAACGTCGTCCCGACGCTGGTTTATCGCATCTTCCCCGATGGCCGCGAGGAGCTCGTGCGCGGCGTCGATCTCATAGGCACGCCGCTTACCGCGTTCAGCCGTATTGCGGCGGGCGACGACGAGATCGCGGTTTTCAACGGCACCTGCGGCGCTGAGTCGGGCGGGGTGCCGACCTCCTGCATTTCCCCCGCGATCCTTGTAGATCAAATAGAGGTGCAGAAGAAAGAGAAATCGCAGGAGAGACTGCCGCTTCTTCCCGCGCCCGAGCGCGGTACACCGGGTCGATAGGAGGATCGAATATGTTCCGCATTCATACTATTCTTCTCGTCTTGCTCTTCCTCGCGGGCCCCGGGCATGGCGCCGCTCCGGACATGATCATGCAGGCCATGGAAGATGAGATGGCTCGATCGATGCAGAGCCTGCGCGTGGAAAATCTCGAGAGGCCGTACTTCATGGCATTCCGCATCGATGAAACGGCCGCGATCCGGGCGGAGGCCACCTTCGGCAGCTTGGTCACGAGCAGCGAGACCACAAAGCGCGATCTCAAGGTCGAGGTGCGGATCGGGGATGCGTCGCTGGACAACACCAATTACTTCTCTCTCCAATTTGATCAGGGCACGCTGTTCGGCGTGGGAGAATCGAACAGCATTCCCCTCGACGACAGCTACCAGGAGATCAGGCGCAAACTCTGGTTGGCCACGGACGAGGCATACAAGCAGGCCCTCGAGAAGCTCTCAAAGAAGAGAGCCGCCCTGGAGAACAAGACCCGCAGCGAGGAGCTGAACGATTTCGCCGCGGCGGAGCCCGCCACCGTCATTGATCCAGACGCCGGTCCGCCGCCGGATCTCGCGCGGGCGAGCGCTCTCGCGAAGGAACTATCGCTTCTCTTCCGGGAGATGCCGCAGGTCTCCTCCTCGAATGTGAGCATCAGCGGCACGACCGTGATCACGCGCTACGTCAATAGCGAGGGGACGAAGTTCCAGCGGAGCAGCCCCGAGGTGAGCCTCGTCGCGCGCGCCGAAGGATACGCTCCGGACGGACTCCCGCTTCGGGAGTTCGCCGCCTTTTTCGGCCGCACTATGGGAGATCTTCCCCCAAAGGAAAAGCTCGCCGGGGAAATTCGGGCGATCGGCGTACGCATAAACGAGATGAGCGCCGGGCAGATCCTCGAGACGTACAACGGCCCCGTTCTCTTCGAGGACGGAGCGGCGGCCGAGATCCTCGCCCAGGTCTTTCTGCCCCGCCTCGTCGCGTCCCGGCAGATGGTTACGGATAATGCTCAGATGGAAATGTTCCTCCGGAGCCAGGGGGGCAGTCTCGCCGATAAGATCGGCGCGCGGGTTCTTCCCGTTTCCATGAAGCTCGAAGACAGCCCGGCGCTCGATCGTTTCGGGTCAGAGCGGCTCCTTGGGGGATACTCCATCGATGATGACGGCGTGCCGGCCGGCAAAACGGTTCTTGTAGAAGGGGGAATCCTGAAGGCCCTTCTCGGCACCCGCAACCCCGCGCGCGGCGCTCTGAAGAGCACGGGGAACCGGCGGGGCGAAGGGGCGTCGCCGACGAACGTCATTCTGACCGCGCAGGGTGGTTTGAAGGAGAAGAAGCTCCGCGAAAAGCTCCTCTCCCTCGTCAAGGAGCGCGGGCTCGAATACGGCGTCATTGTGCGCCGCATGGGGAATCCCTACCTGATCCCCGCGTCCGGCGACCTCATGGCATCCGCGATGCGGATCATGGGAGGGGGCGGACAGGGCGAGGGTATCGAGGGGGCACTGGCCGCATACAAGATCTACCCGGATGGCCGGGAGGAAGTCGTGCGGAACGTCGCCTTCGATGAGGTCGGCGTTTCATCCTTCAAGGATGTTGTAGCCGCCTCTGACGCGCCGGCGGCGGTCACCTTTCCCTATACGCGAGGGGGGATGTCCGCCATGGCCGAGAGACTCGCGGCGATATTCGGCGCGGCGAGCGCCGGGCCTCCCCTTATAACCGTGGTGACGCCGGATCTGCTCTTCGAGGAGATCACGCTCAAGAAGCCGGGCGGCGACGTGCCGAAGCCGCCCATCGCGCAGCATCCATACTTCGCTCGGTAGCTCGGATGGGAGTGCGCGGCAGCATGGATGACAGAGAGCGGTAATGAAGAAGGCGCCCGATCGCGGGCGCCTTTCGTTTTGGCCGCGAGTTGCGCGCGGCCGGGCACTCTGGAGGCAGGCCAGAGATCTACTTCACCGTCACTTCGATCTGTTTCGGCTTCGTCCTCTCCGTCTTCGGGATCTCGAGCTTGAGCACCCCGTCCTTGAACTCGGCGACGATGCCGTCCCGGTTGACGTTCTCGGGCAGCGCGAAGGTCCGGACGAACTCGCCGTAGTACCGCTCGCAGAGCCGGTAGTTCTTGTCCTTCTTTTCCTCTTCGAGCTTCTTCTCGCCCCGCAGGGTGAGCACGTTGTCCTGAATCTCGATCTTGATGTCTTCCTTTTTGAGGCCCGGTAGATCCGCGACGAGCTCGTAGCCGCCGTCCTGCTCGAGGATGTCGACGCGCGGGGCCCAGCGGATGAACTCGGTTTCCTCTCCGCGCTTGTCCACGCCGAAGAAATCGCCCAGGAGCATGTTCATCTCGTCCTGAAGTCCCAGCATGCCCCTTACCGGATTCCATCTTACGATAGCCATCTCGGACACCTCCTGCTTTGACTGTTTCACGATCCTTATTGAACAGCTCGGCTTTTGTGAAGGGGATATCGCAGGACGCATGCCAAAACAAGCCGCGCGCTTAACCGGCAGTTATATAATGCGTTATAAAGCATACGGAAAATATGAGCGAGATGAAGGGGCACAAGCTCTGACAGAATGCGCCACCAGTGAGAAAATTGGGCGTAACATATGTCATAATGGCAGTCAAGAATTGGCTGAAAATATATGGCGAAATGACAGCTGGGTTGGGGGGCGATGACGGGGCACTCTTGGTGAGCGACGGGGTGCTGGCGCTCCTCAGCGTTTTTTCCGCAGCAGCGAAAGGAGCTCTCGGGCGGACCTCGTATTGAGGATGTTCGTCTTTGTGAGCCATCCGCGGCGGGCGGTGCCGATGCCGTAGAGCATGTAGTCGAGCTCGGAGAGAACGTGAGTATCCGTTCCGATGCTGATCATGACGCCCGCGGCAGCCGCCGCACGGCAATTCGCCGCATCGAGATCGAGGCGCGCGGGATGGGCGTTGATCTCTATCGCCGTGCCCGTTCGCGCGGCGGCGCCGATGACCTCGTGCATGTCGATCTCGAATGCGTCGCGTATGCCGATGAGGCGCCCCGTCGGATGCGCGAGGACGTTTGCGTATGGATTCTCCAGCGCGCGGATGACGCGCTTCGTCATGGCGTCGCGGCTCATTTTGAATTTCGAATGAATCGCGACATAGACGACGTCGAGGCGCGCGAGCAGAGCCTCGTCCATATCGAGCGAGCCGTCGGGGAGTATATCGACCTCGCTCCCCTTGAGAAGCTTGAAGCCCTTAAGTCTCGCGTTGATCGCATCGATCTCGGCGAGCTGCTTGCGAAGGTGCTCCGGCGAAAGCCCGTTTGCGATATGGAGACTTTGCGAATGATCGGTGACGAGGATGTAGGCGTAGCCTTTCTTTCTTCCTGCGGCGGCAACCTCCTGGAGTGTGGCGACGCCGTCGCTGTAGTTCGAATGGCAATGGAGATCGCCTCTGATGTCTTCGAGCTCGACGAGCGCCGGGAGAGCTCCCGCCCGGGCGGCCTCGATCTCTCCGGAGTCCTCGCGGATCTCCGGCGGAATATAGGGGAGGCCGAGCGCCCGATACACGCCCTCCTCTGTCTTCCCCGCGACGCGGATCTCTTTCGGCATGTCTTCTCCGGCCTTTCGCCTTCTCTTCGCGCTGCCGGCCGTCTTGAAGACGCCGTACTCGCTCAGCTTCATTCCCTTTTGAATGGCGATCTCGCGGAGCCTGATGTTGTGTTCCTTGGAGCCGGTGAAATAATTGAGCGCCGAGCCGTATGAAGCCTCTTCGACGACGCGGAGGTCGGCCTGGATCTTGTCCTTCGTGACGATGCTGCCCTTCGTGGAGCCTTCCGCGAGAATCCGTGCGGCCTCGTCGAGATGCGTGAAATGCGCGATGACCCTTTCGGGGGAGCGCGACGTCACGAGGATGTCGATATCGCCCACCGTCTCGCGAAAGCGGCGAAGGCTCCCGGCGACGGAAATCTTCCGCACCTCGGGAAGCTCTTCGAGAGCGGCGACGATCCGCTGCGCGAGAGGAAGGGCGATGCCGATCGGCGTGCGCGCGCTGGCGCGGCTCAGGAACTCGAGCCCTTTGAGAATATTCTCTTCTGTCTTGGCCTTCATCTTGGGGAGCTCTTGAATTCGATGCTCGAGCGCGGCGTGTTTCAGCTCTTCGAGCGAGTTGATCCCGAGCTCGGCCTGCAGGCGCACGGCGGTCTTCGGCCCGATGCCGGGGATGCGGAGCATGTCGAGGAGGACCTGGGGCGTTTCCTTGCGGAGCTCGTTCAGATAGTCGATCTCGCCGCTCTCGAGGTACTCGGCGATCCTCGCCGCGAGATCCTTGCCGATGCCGGGAAGCTCAAGGAGCGCTCCATCCCCGGCGAGGTCCTCGATCGGGCGCGAGAGCCCGTCGATATTCTGCGCGGCGCGCCGGTAGGCGTTCACGCGGAAAACATTCTCGGCGCGAAGCTCAAGAATGTCGGCGATTTCGTTGAAGAGGTCGGCGATTTCCCTGTTCTTCATACGCCTTCGATTCTAACACAGGCGAGGTATGGCAGGAAGCCGCAATAATGGCGGGCAATGGCGGGCGCAGGACCAAGAGAATTGTTTTCTTGCAGCGTGGGGAGTGCGCTATTATTCGCGCATGCGGCAGAAGGCGAAAACATCGGAGCTTCAGCTCGAGGCCCGAGTGAAAAGTTAGGAACATGAAAAACGACAAGGAGCGGGACTGATGAATCTCACGAGCTTTGGCCGGCGCATCGCGGCCGTGCTTCTCGTTGCCGCGTGCGGGGCTCTTGTGTGCGCGGCGCTCTCCGGCTGCGGCGGGGAGAAGCAAGCCGGCTTCGCCGGCTCGGGGACGCTCGAAGCGACCGAGGTCACGGTCGCGGCGCAGACGGCCGGGCAGATTCTCCGGCTCGCGAAGGACGAAGGAGACGCCGTCGCGGCCGGCGATACGCTCGCGGTGATCGACGTCGAGAAGCTCATGCTCCAGCGCCGGCAGCTCCTCGCGAGCGTCGATGAGATACGGGCGAACCGCAGACCTGTCGCCGAAACGGTGCGGCAGGCAAAAGACAATCTCGAGAACATAGAGAAAAGCCACAAGCGGATCACCGCGCTCTTCGAACAGGGCACGGCCACGCAGCAGCAGAACGACGACGCCTCCACGAAATACCGCGTGGCCCAGAGCCAGCTCGAATCGGCGAAGGCGCAGAGCGCAATGCTCGACGCCCGCGAGGAAACGGTGCGCGCCTCGATCGCTCTTCTCGACAGGCAGATCAGGGACGGCGCCGTGATCGCTCCGCTCGCGGGTGTCGTCACGGAAAAATACGTCGAGTCCGGGGAGGTCGTGCCGGCCGGGGGCGCCGTTTTCAAGATCGCCGATACGCGGAGGTTCTGGATCAAGGTATATGTGTCTGAAAGAGACCTCGGGCTCTTCGCGGTCGGGAGCGCCGCCGAGGTGCGCGTCGACGCTCATCCGGAGCCTCTCGCGGGGAAAGTCTCGTGGGTCTCCCCCCAAGCGGAATTCACGCCGAAGAACGTCGAGACGAAGGACGCGCGCGCGGAACTTGTCTACGCGGTCAAAGTCTCGATCGAGAATCCCTCCGGCGTGCTCAAGATCGGAATGCCCGCCGAGGTGCACCTCAAATGAGCGACCCCGCCATTCGGGTCGAAGGCATCACGAAAAGCCACGGCGGGACGGTCGCGCTCTCCTCGGTGAGCTTCGCCGTCGAGCCCGGCGAGATGTTCGGGCTCATCGGGCCCGACGGCGCGGGCAAGACGACGCTCATGCGCATCCTCACGTCCCTCATCGATGCCGACGAGGGAGAGGCCTGGGTGCTCGGCTTTCCGTTGCGCTCCGGGGCGGCGCAGGTGCGCGAGACGATCGGCTACATGCCGCAGCATTTCTCCCTCTATTGGGACCTCACCGTCGCCGAGAATATCAGATTCTTCGCGGATCTCTTCGGAGTTCCGAAGGCGGCGCGCCTCGCGAGGACCGAAGAGCTCCTCGAATTCAGCCGTCTCGGCCCCTTCGTGAATCGGCGCGCGGGGGCGCTCTCGGGCGGGATGAAGCAGAAGCTCGCCCTTGCATGCGCGCTCATTCATACACCGAAGGTTCTCGTTCTCGACGAGCCGACGACGGGAGTCGACCCCATGTCGCGCCGCGATTTCTGGGATATGCTCGAGAGGCTTCGCGCGCAGGGCGTGACGATCGTCGTCTCGACGCCGTATATGAACGAGGCCTCGCTCTGCGGGCACATGGTGTTCATTCACAAGGGAACAATCCTCGCTTCGGGAACTGTCGGCGAGATCGCGGGGCTCTTCCGCGGAACGGTGTTCGCGGTCGAAGGACCGGACCTTCGGGCCATCTCGGCGCGGCTCAGGAATGCGGCCGAGCCCGAGCTCGTGAGAATCCTCGGCGACGCCGTTCAGGTGCTTGCGCTCGGCGAGCGCCGGGGAGAGGTCGGCGCCCTTCTCGAAACGATGCGGCGCGAGGGCGTCGTGTCGCACAGCCGGGAGATACCGCCCGGCGTCGAAGATACGTTCGTCTCTCTCATGCGGGAATGAACATGAACGAACACTCCGTCATCGTGAAGGACCTCGCGAAAAGCTTCGGCGATTTTCTGGCGGTCGATCGCGTCTCGTTCGAGGTCCGCGCGGGGGAGATATTCGGCCTCCTCGGCGCAAACGGCGCGGGGAAGACGACGACGATCCGGATGCTCGCGGGGCTGCTGCGGCCTTCTTCGGGCGGCGGCTCGGTCGGCGGCTGGGATATAAACACGCAGTTTGAAAATATCAAGAAGAGCATCGGCTACATGTCCCAGAGATTCTCCCTCTACAACGATCTGACCGTGAAAGAGAACCTGAAGTTCTTCGGCGGGGTCTACGGGCTCGGGCGGGCGCAGGTCGCGGCGCGGACGGCCGAGCTGGACGAGGCGCTGGGGCTCGCGGAATGGCTCGATCGGCGCACCGCGTCGCTCCCCCTCGGGTTCAAGCAGCGGCTCGCGCTCGGCGCGGCGATCCTGCATAAGCCGTCGATCGTTTTCCTCGACGAGCCGACATCCGGGGTCGACCCGATCGCGCGGCGCCGTTTCTGGGAGCTCATCAACGCTCTCGCCGCGGACGGCGTGACGATCATCGTGACGACGCATTACATGGACGAGGCGGAGTACTGCAACCGGCTCTGCGTCATGCACGTGGCGAAGATCGTGAGCCTCGGCTCGCCGGCCGAGCTCAAAGCGCGCCACGGCGCGCATTCGATCGAGGACGTGTTCATTCAGCTCGTGAGGGGCGCATGAAAGGATCGCGTATACCGCCGCTCGCGCGGAAAGAATTCAAGCATATCCTCCGCGACCCGCGATCGCTCTGGATCGTCTTCATGCTGCCGATCGTGATGATGTTTCTCTTCGGCTACGCGATCGATCTCGATCTGAAGGACGTCCGCCTCGGCGTCTGCGATCTGAGCCGCACGCCCCAAAGCCGCGAGCTCGTCGAGGCGATCGACGCCTCGAGCTACTTCTCCGTCGTCGTCCGTTACGAGAATCCGGGGGAAACGGGGGGGTTCTTCGAGCGGCGCGTCATCCGCGCGGGGGTGATCATCCCGCGGGATTTCGCGAGAGCGCTCGAGCGCGAGCGCCGCGCCGCGGTCGGGCTCGTCATCGACGGCAGCGACGCGAACAGCGCCTCGATCGTGCAGAACTATCTCGAGACGTTCATCGCGACGCGTCCGATCGGTGGCGGGGGCGGAGCGGCCGCTGGGGGTGATGCGGGGACTGGGCCGGCCGCCGGCGCGTCGGGGGCAAGCGCCGCGCCGCTCATCGCCGCGAGGCCGGTCGTTTTCTACAATCGCGCGCTCGATTCGACCAACTTTATTGTGCCGGGGCTCGTGGCGATCGTCATGATGATGCTCGGGGCGCTCCTCACGTCCGTCACGATCGCGCGCGAGAAGGAAACGGGGACGATGGAGCAGATCCTCGTGAGCCCGATTCGTCCGTTCGAGGTGATCGCGGGGAAGACTCTCCCGTACCTCGTGCTCGCCTTCTCCATCGCGATGATTGTCGTGACCGTAGGGCACTTCTGGTTCAAAGTTCCCTTCGTGGGCTCCGTCGTTGCCCTCATGCTCTACTGTCTTCTCTATCTCTTCGCGGCTCTCGCGCTCGGGATCCTCATATCGACGCTCGTCTCGACGCAGCAGGTCGCCATGATGCTCTCGCTCATGGTGACGCTGCTCCCGAGCATCATGCTCTCGGGCTTCATATTCCCGATCGCCTCGATGCCGCGGGTGCTCCAGTTCGTTTCGAACATACTCCCGGCGACGCATTTCCTCGTCATCGTGCGAGGGGTCATGCTCAAGGGGAACGTCCTGGGGGACCTCTGGCCGCACGTTGCGGCGCTCGTCGGCATCGGCCTCCTCCTCATGATTCTCGCGGTGAAACGGTTCAGTCTGAAGCTCGGAGCGAAGGGAGGGCGCGCGTGAAGGGTGTTCTCCATCTCGTGCGCAAGGAGCTCCGGCAGATCTTCCGGGATCCGACCATGCTGCGGATCATCTTCCTGATGCCGCTCATGCAGCTCTTCGTTCTCGGCTACGCGGTGACCTTCGACGTCAAGAACGTGGCGCTGCTCATGATCGACCGGGACGCGACGAGCGCGAGCAGGGGGCTTATCGATCGCTTCGCGCACAACGAGCACTTCGTCGTGAAACGGATAGCTGACCCGGGAAAGGGGATCGAGGGATACCTGCGGCGCGGCGAAGCGGTGCTCGCGGTCGTCATCCCGAAACACTTCGGGCGGAGTCTCGAGACAGGGAAGCCGACCGAGGTGGAGATCCTCCTCGACGGGCAGAATTCGAACACAGCCGGGATCGCGCTCGGCTACTGCAACAGGATCATATACCGGTTCGCGAGCGACCGGGCGGCCGACGGGCAATCCCGCTCGCCGAGGGTCACGCGCGCGCCGCGCTTCATCGAGCCCGAGACGCGCATCTGGTACAACCCCGAGCTCAAGAGCGTCTATTTCATGATCCCGGGAATCATCGCGATCCTCCTCACGATCATCACGATGCTGCTCACGGGCCTCGCCATCGTGAAGGAACGGGAGACGGGGACCCTCGAGCAGCTTCTCGTCACGCCGCTCAAGCCGTGGCAGATCATCGCCGGGAAGACGATCCCCTTCGCCATGCTCGGGATGGCCGAGATGGCGCTCGCGACGACGGTCGGCGTCCTCTGGTTCGGCATTCCGATCGTCGGGAACGTCGCGCTGCTCGCGCTCCTCGGACTCACCTTCATCCTCGCGACCCTCGGGCTCGGCGTTCTCATCTCGACCATGGCGGGCACGCAGCAGCAGGCGCTGTTCATCACGTGGTTCTTCCTTCAGATATTCATTCTGCTCAGCGGGCTCTTCTACCCCATCGAGAACATGCCCCGCGTCGTGCAAACGATCACCGCGATCAACCCGCTCCGCTACTTCGTCGCGATCAACCGCGAAATCTTCCTCAAGGGTGGAGGGCTCGGCGTTCTCTGGCCCGAGCTGCGCTCGCTCCTCGTGATCGGCGTCTGCGTGTTCGGATTCGCGACGATGAGGTTCCACAAGCGGGCGGGCTGAACTTATTGCCCTTGAAGAGCGGGCCTCGTTATCCAATAATGGGATAAGCCCGGAAGCGGAAGCTCCGGCGGGGGTTGTCGCACGAGTTACGCAGAGGCCACACTCAAGGATAGAAACGCAATCAAGCGGCTGCTGCAGCGCCGCCGCCTCCATGATGCGCTCGCGTGCCTCGACGAACGACTGTCGCCCGAGATCGTCATCGACTTTGGAGGAGGCACCGGCGAGTTCTGCAAGCGTCTCGCGGAGCGTTTTCCGGAGGCGGACATATTCTGCTACGAACCCAGCCCGTGGATGACGAAGGAGGCCGAAGAGAACCTCGCCGGCACGAAGCGGATCGCGTTCGTTTCATCGGTGGATCGGCTGCCGAAGGGGAAGTGCGGCCTCCTGTACTGCAACGAGGTGTTTGAACACTTCCCGCCCGCGGAAATCGAGAACGCAATCGGTCAGATAAAGGGATTATTGAGTGAAAACGGCGTTGCCGTCATCGGTGTGCCGATCGAGATATTCATCCCGGCTCTCCTCAAGGGAGCGTTCCGGATGACGCGACGGTACGGAGCTTACGACTCCCGATGTTCCACGGTTTTGCGCGCGTCTCTCGGCATCCCGGTGCGGGACCGACCGATCGCCGACTCGGGGCCGGGCCTGCCCTGGCATTTCCAGCACATGGGGTTCGATCATCGTCCCTTCAGGAAACGACTGGAGCGGGATTTCGTGATCCTGCGGACCAAGACCAGCCCGATACCGTGGCTCGGGACATTCCTCAATAATGAGATCTACTACATCCTTCGGAAGGCCGATGGCGTCCCCGGATGAATGCGGCCGCCGCCGCATTATGGAATTGCGGCGCACCATATAAACCGCGATATTTTAAGCACAATACGACCAGGCACGAAAGGGTCTCGCCAAAATCTTCATACAATGCCATAGGGGGGCATGGCGCGGCATGCGGCTTTTTCTCCCGCACATCCGGACGATCATACTCACGCTCGCACTTGCGGGTGGGGCGCTCACATTCGCGGCCGGCGCCTTTCCGTCCGCGCGCACCGAAGACCGCGCATCCGCGCTCCCCGGGAAGCTCGATCCGATCGCGAAGACGCTTGTCATCGACGGGAGCCGCGTCCAGTATGCCGGCAATCTCCAGATGAACGTGACCAATTTCGGATTCCTCGGCTCGATGCCGAACAGCAGGATGCCCATGTCCGACTCTCCGTCCGCGCAGTGGCCCGCAGGGAGCGGGATCGAGTATCTCTACGCGGCGGGGATCTGGATCGGCGCGGAACGAACGGGCGTCCCGTCCGTCTCGACGGGATATCCCGAAACCGAGCTCTATCCGTCGGACGGTCCGATCGACGTCATCTATCGCAGCGCGGAAGGGGTGAAGGGGGGCGGGAATTACCCGGGCCGCGCCGACGACGACGGCGACAGGCGCGTGAACGAGGACCGGCTGAACGGACGCGACGACGATGGCGACGGACTCATAGACGAGGATTACGCCGCGATCGGCAATCTCATGTATTCGTGCCGGTACTCCGACACCGAAGAGACAGCGAAGCGAGTCTGGCCCGAGCATTCGCCGCTCGGGGTCGAGGTGCGGCAGGAGACCTTCCAGTGGAGCGAAAAGCAGCTTTACAATTTCATCGGGGTTCATTACAGCGTTACGAATACCGGCAACGACATTCTGGAGAATATCTACGCCGGCATATATGCCGACCTCGACGCGGGACCGAGAAACCTCGGTAATTATTTCAGGGACGACATGATCGGCACCTGGGAGGGGATCTGGTGCGCGAGGGTCGGCGACGCATCCGTGCCGGTGCGATTCAGCGTCGTGTATGTCTACGACGCCGACGGGGACGGCGACAGGACGCCGGGCTATTTCGGGCTCGTGTTTCTCGGGAGCTGGATGCAAACGGCCTGGGATCTCGCTCCCGTGAAGGGGCAGCTCAACGGCGTGAGGATTTTCACCGGGCTTCTGCCCTTCGATCGCGGGGGAGAACCGGTGAACGACTTCGAGCGCTATTCCTCCCTCTCGGATACGACGATGGATTTGAACACGGTCGAGCCGAACGATTACAAGGTGCTGATGAGTCTCGGCCCGTTCTCCCAGCTCGTGCCGGGCGCCGCGATCGAGATTCATGCCGCCTATGCTTGCGGCGAGGGGCTCGCGGGCCTTCTCGACAACGCCGCGATGGCGGCGTACGTCTATCGCGGCATATGGCATGACGTCGACAGGCGGCCGCAAACGGGGATCCGGGGCAGGGAGACGCCGGTGGCGGGCCCGGTGGACAGGATCGACCCCGACGCCTGCGACGACTACGACGAAAGTCTCCGCCTCAGAAGGGGGGACACGCTCTGGAC